>JBQCJC010000099.1:0-10370 GCA_051953135.1 Thermoanaerobaculia bacterium
CGCGGAGACCGCGGCTTCACATCGAACGAGCCGTGCAGTTCGCGCGCACGTTCCTCCATACCGAGGAGACCGACGCCGCGGCCGCGACGTGGATCGATGCCGACACCGTCATCGAGCACGCGCAATTCCAGCGTGTTCCGCGCGTGCACGAGCGACACCTCGACATGCGACGCGTGCGAATGTCGCGCGCAATTCGTCAACGCCTCCTGCGCGATTCGATAGATCGCCGTGCGATACGAATCCGGCAGCGAATCGAGCTCACCTTCGATCATCAGACTCACCGGAATCCCGAAACGCCGCCGGAAATCGCGCACATGCCATTCGAGCGCGGGACGCAATCCGAAATCATCGAGCATGCTCGGACGCAAGCCCATCACGAGATCGCGCACCGAGCGAAGAATCGTATCGAGCAAACGCCGCGCTTCGCCGATCGCCGATTGCGATTCCGCGCTGCCGCGCGCGCGATCGGCACGACCGATCTCCATGCGCAACGCGGTGAGCATCTGTCCGACGTGATCGTGCAACTCGCGCGTGATCTTCTTTCGCTCTTCTTCCTGCGCGGCGACGAGTTGCTGCGAAAGCATGGGCATTTCGTGCTCGGCGTGCTCCGCATGAATTCGTTGCTGCTGCGAACGACGTTCGAGCGCGCGCAAGCGCAGCACTGCAACCAACGCGACGACCAGGCCGAGGAGCAATGCTCGGGAAAGACGCCGGCTGTGATCGTCGCGAAACGCCTCGAGCCTGCGCGCCACTTCCGCGCGCTGCGCGGAGAGATTCGTGTTGTTGAGCTGCTCGACATCGCGCGTGATCGCCAGCACGGCTTCGCGCCGCGGAAACCCCTCGCGACGCAGAAAGCGCCCGCTGCGCATCACCTTCTCGACCAGCGTCCATTCGAACAGCGGCTCCATCGCCTGCCAGTAATCATCGAGTCGCGATTCGAGCGCATCCATCTGCGGCGCCGCAGATTTCGGCAGCAGCGCACGCAACTCTTTCACCGTTTGCGTGTGTGATTGCCGCAACTCGGTGAGCTTCTGTCGATACGCGGGCGCTTCCTCGCGATCGGTATCGAGCAGGTAATCGCGAATGTAGATGCCGGACAGATGCACGTCGCCCCGCAGCCGCCGCAATTTGTTTTCGACTTCGCGATGGTGTGTGTTCAGTTGATCGAGCTGCGCGTAAATCTCCTCGGCCTTGCGCGACGTCGTCGACAACGACGTGTAGATCAGCAGCAACAGACCACCCAGCGCGGCCGCTGCAACCGGCCACGTGCGAAACACTCGCTGACGAAAAATCTCGAACAATCGCATCATCAAACGCGAACTTCCTCCCGAATGCGGCGGAAGAGCTCGCGAAACGATGCAACAACCGTGACGCCCGGCGGCGGCTCGCGTTCTTCGCTGGCGATGAACAACGCGCTGCCGCGTTCCGCCGCGAATTTCAGCGCGCCGAAGTCCGTCACGTCATCTCCCGCATAGACGACGCGATTCGCGCCGACGACGCGCGCGAGCCAGCGCAACGCTTCTTCTTTCCCCGCGCCGCGCGAGCGCGCCTCGACCACGCATCGTCCTTCGATCAAATCGAGATCATTCTCCTTCGCCCACGCGCGAAACGAATCCGTCACGGGCGCGATCGCCTCGTACGGAATGCCGCGCCAGTGCAACGCGAGCGCGTGCTTCTTCGATTCGATGCGCAACCCGCTCGCGCGAATCTCATCGCGCAGCTCGCCTTCGAGCGCGCTCTCGAGCGTCGGCGTGTCGCGCACCGGAACGCCGCCGGGCGCGCGGATCTCGAGTCCGTGCGAAGCGATGATGTACGCGCCCGGGGCGTTCACCCGCGCGACGAGATCATCGGCATCACGACCGGACACGATCGCGACGACGACCCCTTCGAGCTGCGTGGTCTGTTCGAGCAGCGCGGCCGCGGCGCGCTCGAGCTGCGCATCGGACGGATTCTCGCGAATCGGCGCGAGCGTGCCGTCGAAATCGAGTGCGAGCAGCGTCGTCATCGGATCGCAACCTCACGCGGTTGCGATGACGCCGTGCTCATGCGCTGCGGCCAGAACTTCGCGCGGTCGTGGCGAATCGCGATCATGTCCCTGAGCAACGATTCCGACCAGTCGAATATTGTATGGGATTCAATCTGTTCTCTCATGGATTGCATGCGCGCGCGACGCTCGAGAAGCGGCATGGTCGTCGCGCGCAGAATGGCGTCAGCGACCTGTTGTGTGTCGTACGGATTGACGAGCAGCGCGCCACCGAGCTCTTTCGCCGCACCAGCGAACTGGCTCAGTACGAGCACGCCATCTTCGTCCTCGCATGCTGCGACGTACTCTTTCGCGACGAGATTCATTCCGTCGTGCAACGGCGTGACGAGCGCGCTGTCTGCCATCGCGTAGTACGCCCTCACCTCTTCTGCTGAAAACGTTCGGAACTGCAACACGATCGGCGTCCACGACTCGGTGCCGAATCGCGCGTTTACGCGATCGACACTTTCGCGCACGTCGTCGGTGAGTTGCTGATAGCTGCGAATGCGCGTGCGCGTCGGCGATGCGAGTTGCACGAGTACGTAGTTGCCGCGGAGCGATGGATTCTGCTCGAGCAACAGCTCGACGGCATTGACGCGCTCGATCAATCCTTTCGTGTAATCGGCGCGATCGACGCCGACGCTGACGTGTGCATCATTCGAAATGTTCAGCAGGTTGCGCAGCGCATTTCCTTCGCTGCGTTTCGCCGACGTGTAAGGCCATTCGACGCTGATCGGATAGACGCGGACGAACGTGCGATGCGATCCGTACGACACTGACATTTCTTCGAAATCGACGCGGCATTCGAGATAGCGCTGCACGGTCTCGAGAAAATTCAGGCAGTACTGGCGCGTGTGAAAGCCGATCACATCCGCGCCGATCATTCCTTCGAGCAGCGCTTCCTTCCACGGGCAGATGGCGATGACTTCCGCATGCGGCCACGGGATGTGCCAGAAGAGGCTGGTGACGATGTGCGGCGCGTGCTCGCGCACGTATCGCGGCACGAGCGCGAAGTGATAGTCCTGCACGAGCAGCAATCCATCGGATGGTGTGTCTTCGATCGCCGCGCGCGCGAAGAGCTCGTTCACGTTTTGATACGACGTCCAGTCGCTCGCGCGAAAGGACGGCTTCGTGTGTGCCATGTGACACAGCGGCCAGAGGCCTTCGTTCGCAAGACCGGAGTAGTAGCGTTCGTAATCGTCATCGCCCGCGAATATGCGGCGCAAGGTGTATTCATGATGTTGCGGCGGGACGGCGAGGCGGCCTTCGCGATCGCAATGCTCGCGATCGGCAGAGCCGCCGCCGTACGCGATCCACGTTCCGCCGCTGGCGCGAAGCATGGGCTCGATTCCGGTGACGAGCCCGCTTGCAGGTCGTTGAATCACAACACCGCGATCGCTCCATTCGTGCGAATACGGCTCGCGATTGGCGATGACGACGAGTCCGCCATGCGTGACTTCGGTTTCGACCAGTGCACGTAACCGCTCCGCGCCCGGCACTGCATCTCGACTCGGCATTCAAATCCTCCGAGTGTCAAGTTAGGCGCGATGAGACGCGATGAACATCGGGTTCATGGGGGAGGCGGCACGGCCGCCTCCGCTTGTTGCTTCGCTTTGGCACGTGCGAGTACTTCGTCGGTGCGGTCGTCGCGAGATTTCAAGCCTCGCGGGCCGTCTGCTTCTGTCTTTCAGCGTGAGTACGCCGGCGGGCGCGAGTAATCGCGCTCTCCCCTATCGACCCGATGTTCATCACGCATCACCCACCGTATCTTCAGGGCATGAGCGATGAGATTCTGTTCGATGCCATTCGCCAGATCGAAGATCGATCGGGCGCATTTCTCAATGTTGCATGTGAGCGCGTCGATGCGCCGTTCGTGATCGAGCGCGGCTCACGTACGGCGGTGGAGCGTGCGGCGCGCAGGCTCGGCTTTGCGGTTGCCGAGCGCGACGGGTTTCTCGTGCTGCAGGAACGCGCGCACATGCATCGCGATCTCGCGTAACGGCGCGCGCAACGGCGAGCGACGCCGCCACACGAGCACGATCGTGCGATGTGGTTGCGGATCGGCGAAGTTGCGGACCTTCAAGTGCGCGCGCGCCGCTTCGACGTCGACCGCCATCTCCGGCAGCAACGTCACACCGGCCCCGCCCGCCACGATCTGCGCGAGCGTCGACAAACTCGTCGCGCGGAACTCCAGCTCCCGCGCTTTCGCACGCGTGCAAAACGCGAGCGCCTGATCGCGAAAGCAATGACCATCATCGAGCAGCAACACGTTCTCGTCGCGAAGATCGCTCGCACGCGCGGGCTGCCGCGTTTGCACGATCGCATGCGTGCGCGGCGCGGCGATGACGAAGGGATCGCGCAGCAGAATGTCCTGCTCGACATCACCGAGGTCCGCTTCACGCGCGACGACGGCGGCGTCGAGCGTTCCCGCATCGAGCTTCCCCATCAGCACCTCGGTGCGTTCTTCACTCCACAAAAACGTGAGCCGCGGATACTCGCGTCGCAGCTTCGGCGCGATGCGCGGAATCAGGTACGGCGACACGGTCGGAATCACGCCGACGCGCAGATTGCCAACGAATGGATCACTGGCGCGTTTCGCCGCGAGAGAAAGATCGCCGGCCTGCTGCAACACTCCGCGCATGCGCGCCAGCATGTCGTCACCAGCAGGTGTGATCAGCACACGCCGCCGATCGCGCTCGAAAAGCTGAATCCCGATCGCTTCTTCGAGCTGAATCAGCGGCGCGCTCAACGTGGGCTGTGACCCGCGCCACCGCTCCGCCGCCTTGCGAAAGCTCAGCGTGTCCGCGACAGCCACCGCGTATTCGAGTTGCCGGAGCGAGAACGGATGACTCATAGGCTGAGGCTATCAAATTCATCGAAATGATGTCTTGGACTGATCAGCAGTTTCAACGCATTCTCGCGTGCACTGGAGGTAACGAGACATGAGCAACCGACCCACACTGACCACGGAAGCCGGCGCACCGATCGCCGACAATCAGCATTCGCAACGCGCGGGCGCATACGGCCCGACGCTGCTGCAAGACCATCATCTGCTCGAGAAACTCGCTCGTTTCAATCGCGAGCGTATTCCGGAGCGCGTCGTTCACGCGGTTGGCTCCGGCGCGTACGGCTATCTCGAATGCACGAACGCCGACGTGCCGCGGTGGACGAAGATGAACGTCTTCTCCGCGGTTGGAAAGCGCACGCCGCTGTTCATTCGCTTCTCAACGGTCGCGGGATCGAAAGGTGCAGCGGACACGGCGCGCGATCCTCGCGGCTTCGCGGTGAAGTTCTATACCGAGGAAGGAAACTGGGATCTGGTCGGCAACAACACGCCAATCTTCTTCATCCGCGACGGCATCAAGTTCCCTGATTTCATTCACTCGCAGAAATACGATCCGTTCACGAACCGCCAGGAGCCGGACAACATCTGGGATTTCTTCTCGCACTCGCCTGAGGCGACGCATCAGTTCACGTGGCTGTTCGGCGATCGCGGCATCCCCGCAACGCTGCGCCACATGGACGGCTTCGGCTCACACACCTTCCAGTGGATCAACGCGAATGGCGAACGGTTCTGGGTGAAGTTCCACTTCAAGACCGATCAGGGCATTCAGTGCCTCACGAGCGAGCAGGCAGAGATGGTCGGAGGCAAAGATCCGTCGCATCATCACAAAGATTTGTATGACGCGATCTCGCGCGAGGAGTTTCCGACGTGGACGCTGAAAGTGCAGATCATGCCGGAGAAGCATGCGGCGACGTATCGCTTCAATCCGTTCGATCTGACGAAGGTGTGGCCGTACGCGGATTACCCGCTGATCACGATCGGACGCATGGTGCTGAATCGCGTTCCTGACAATTACTTCGCGGAGACGGAGCAGGCCGCGTTCGATCCGTCGAACTTCGTACCGGGCATCGGTCCGTCGCCGGATCCAATGCTGCAGGCGCGTCTCTTCGGTTACGGCGACGCGCATCGTTATCGCCTCGGCATCAATCACACGCGTCGTCCGATCAACGAACCGAAAGGTGTGCACGGCGGCGCTCACAACTACGGTCGCGACGGCGCGATGCGTTTCGACGCGAATGGTGGTCGCGCGAAGAACTACGAGCCGAACAGCTACAACGGTCCCGCGCAGACTGGTGTCGATGAGGGCGCGGGCTATGACGCATCGGGATCGATCGGACGTCATGGCCTCGTTCCTCATCGCGAGGACAGTGATTTCGTGCAGGCCGGCGCGTTGTATCGATTGATCGCCGAGGATGCGAAAGTGCGGCTCATCGCCAACATCGCGGGAAGTCTTTCGCAGGTCTCGCGTGAAGATGTGATCGAGCGATCGATCGGCAACTTTGCGAAGGCCGACTCGGAGTTCGGCAAGCGACTGAAGGACGCCGTCGATGTATTGCGCGGGAAGGTGAAGCTGGGAGTGAAGCGCGCGGTGGAAGCGACGGTGTAATTCGGCGCCGGAGCGCCGGCTTACAAGCCGGCCGGGTCGCCGCGCTCGGCGCGGCTGCCGGCTTGAGGCCGGCGACCCGGCCGGCATGAATGCCGGCGCTCCGAGTACGATGCGCATCGTATGAAAGCGATTGCGCCTGTCGTGCTCTTGTGCGTCGCGTTGTCCGTGAGCGCGGCGACACTCGAAGACCTTCCCTCGCCCGCCGGAGCCAACGCCGCGGAACCATTTCTCTTTGCCACACAAGATGGCGGCATGCTCCTGAGCTGGCTGGAACCGAATGGCAAAAGCGCCGCGCTGAAATTTGCGCGCTACGCAAACGGCAAATGGAGCGCGCCGCGCACGATCGTCGAGCGCGACGATCTCTTCGTCAACTGGGCTGACTTTCCGTCGATCCTCGAAGACGCGAAAGGAACGCTCTTCGCGCACTGGCTGCAGAAGAGCGGCAAAGGCACATACGCATACGACGTGATGCTGTCGACGTCGATCGACGGCGGCGCGACGTGGCGAACGCCGTTCCTCCTGAATCGCGACGGCAAAGAAGCGGAGCACGGATTCGTATCGATGGTTCCGCTGCCAAATGGCGGCGCCGGCATCACGTGGCTCGATGGCCGCGCGATGAAAGCCGGCGATCACGACGATCACGAAAGCGGCGGCGACATGATGCTGCGCTACGCGACGATCGATGCGCGCGGCACGATCGCGAATGAAGTCGTGCTCGACACGCGCACGTGCGAGTGCTGCACGACCGGCATGGCGATGACGAAGAGCGGCCCGCTCGTCGTGTATCGCGATCGCTCGGCGGACGAGATTCGCGACATCGCGTTCGTACGACTCGACAAGAACAAATGGACCGCACCGCAATCGCTTCGCAATGACGGCTGGAAAATTCATGGATGTCCGGTGAATGGCCCGCAGATCGATGCGCTCGGCGATCACGTCGCGACCGCGTGGTTCACGAGCGCGAACGAGCAGCCGCGTGTGTACGCGTCGTTCCTGCACGGCAAAGCATTCGTCGTCGATGACGGAAAGCCGCTCGGCCGCGTGGACGTCGTGCTCCTCGATCGCGACACCGCACTCGTGTCGTGGCTCGAACAGACCGCGACAACCGCCGAGATTCGCGCACGCCGCATCACGCGCGATGGCAAACGCGACGCATCGGTCAAGATCGCGGATTCGGGCACATCGCGCGGCAACGGATTCACGCGCATCGCGCGCGTCGGGAATGATGTTTGGTTTGCATGGACGGAGACAATTGGCGCGGAGAAGCGCGTGCGCGTCGCGCGCATGGTTAGCGCTACAATCCCGCCTCTTATTCGAACGCCATGAGCAAGTTCTACATCACCACCGCGATTCATTACGTCAACGACGATCCTCATATCGGCCACATGTACGAGAACATCGTCGCCGATGTGATCGCGCGCCATCGCCGGCGCATGGGCGACGACGTTCGCTTCCTGACGGGCACGGACGAGCACGGACAGAAAATCGAGCGCGCCGCGGCGAAGGAAGGGATCTCGCCGATCGAGCTCGCGGACCGCGTGGTGCGCACGCATCACGATCTCTGGCAGAAGCTGAACATCAGCCACGACGACTTCATCCGCACGACGGAGCAGCGTCATCGCATCGGCGTGCTCGAGCTCATCCGCCGCATTCAGGAACACAACCCCGAAGACATTTACCTCGGCGAGCACTCAGGCTGGTATTGCCAAAGCGAAGAAACGTTCATCCCTGAGAATCAGGTGAAGAACGGCCGCCCCGGTCGAGGGGCGTCTGCCTATGACCAGGACGGCCATAAGGTCGAGTGGACGACGGAGCAGAACTACTTCTTCAAACTCTCCGCGTACACGCATCGACTGCTCGCACATTACCGCGAGAATCCCGGCTTCATCTGGCCGGACACGCGCATGAATGAAGTGCGCTCGTTCGTCGAGCAGGGACTCAAGGACCTCTCGATCTCGCGCAGTTCCATCAAGTGGGGCATCCCGTTCCCCGGCAATCCGGAACACGTGATCTACGTCTGGATGGATGCGCTGACGAATTACATTTCGGCGCTCGGCTTCGGCAGCGATGACGCGAGCCTGCTCGACCAATACTGGCCGGCCGACATTCATCTCATCGGCAAAGACATCGTGCGCTTTCACTCGGTCTACTGGCCGGCGTTCCTCATGGCCGCGGGTGTGGAGTTGCCGAAGCGCGTGGTCGGACACGGATTCTGGCTGCGCGATCACGAGAAGATCTCGAAGTCGCTCGGCAATGTCGTGCGGCCGTACAACATCATCGAAGACTTCGGCGCCGATGCGTTGCGCTACTACGTGCTGCGCGAAATGGTGTTCGGGCAGGATCAGGATTACTCGGATCAATCGCTCCTCGGCCGCTACAACGCCGATCTCGCGAACGACCTCGGGAACACACTCTCGCGCGCCATCAAGATGTCGGCGACGTACTTCGACGGCAAGACGCCGACGGAGTGCTGCAATGACAACGAGCTGATGGTGAAGGCGAATGAAGTCGTGCCGAAGTATCTGCGGCACATGGACGAGCTGGCGTTCCAGCGCGCGCTCGAAGTCGCGTGGGAACTGCTCGTCGCGATCAACAGCTACATCGTCAATCGCGAGCCGTGGAAGCATTTCAAGGAGCGCGGCGCGGACATCACACTCGCTCGCATTCTGTGGAACACACTCGAGGCGCTGCGCATCGTGTGGGTGATGGTCGCGCCGGTGATGCCCGGCTCGACGCGCATCGCACTCGAGCGCCTCGGCGCGAATCCGGATCACATCGATCGCGACGCATTGCAGTGGGGCGGATTGCCAACCAATCAGCCGCTGCAGGTCGCGGATCCGATCTTCCCGCGCATCGACGTCGCTCAATACATCGGAGGTTCGAAACCAGTGGAAGAAACGAAAGCACCGGAAGCCGCGGCTCCGGCACCAACACCTGCACCAGTTGCCGATGCTACGAACGTAGCACCTGCTCCCGAAACGACTCAGGCCGTCTCGCCAGTCGCCGAGAAGATTGCGATCGATCAGTTCATGGCCGTCGATCTGCGCGTGGTCGAGATTCGCGCGGCGGAGCGCGTGCCGAAATCGAAGAAGCTCATCAAACTGTCTGTCTTCACCGGCGATGACGAACGCACGATCGTCGCGGGCATCGGAACGAAGTACGCACCGGAAGAGCTCGTGGGACGCAAGGTCGTGATCGTCGCGAACCTGCAGCCCGCGAAGCTGATGGGCATCGAGTCCAACGGAATGGTGCTCGCGGCGTCGATCGACGGCGAAGCGAGTCTGCTCGCGGTCGATCCCGCGGTTCCGGCCGGCACGAAAGTGAAGTAGTCGAGCTTTCCACAAAGGTATCGACAGACGCCACGTCGCGACCTAGGTTGTGAATGTCGCTGATCCACCGGACAGCACGGACCCCCAGCGACCCAGCCGCCGCGCTCGTGCGCGATGCCCCGCTTCCCCCGGCCAGGGAAGCGGGTTTTTCTTTTTGCGCGCTTACTCTTCGTCGCCCGTGATGGCGACGAAGAGCAGCAGAAACACGGCGATGAGTCCGATCGCGTCCAACGCGATCACCGAGCCGCGACGCGCACGGGGATCGGCGCGCGAAGCGAACGGCCCCACGCGATGAACGCGGCGAGCGCGCCGAGAGTGATGGTGATCGGGAACGATTGGAACTCGCCGCGCAGGGCGTGGTAGCCGGTCGCCAGCAGCATCACGAACGCGAGTGCGCCCGCGGCGATCGGCGTGAGCACCGGCATGATGCGCGTCAGCGCGGGCAGAATGAGACCGATCGCGCCGGCAAGCTCGCTCAGACCGATGAAGCGCGTGAGCGCCGGGCTCGACGCTGCGATCGGAACAACTTTCGCGAGCTGCTCGATCGGCGTCGATAACTTCCAGAGT
>JBQCJC010000100.1:0-16460 GCA_051953135.1 Thermoanaerobaculia bacterium
CGCGAAGAACGAATCGAGCGCGGGACCAGTGCTCGCGACGATTTGCGGACGCGTCGGATACACGCGGAAGCGCGCGTAGAAGTTGTTGAGGCCGTTCGGGATCGTGCCCGGGATGTAGAAGTAGAGATGATTGAGACCCGACGCGACTGCCTCATCGAGGATGAGCTCATCGGCGTCGTTGAAATCGCCGTCGCCATTGAAGTCGATCCACGCGGCGATCCAGCCCGCGGCAGTCGTCGTTACGTCGACTTCGCCCTTGCTGCCGTTGCCGTCGTAGCCGGTGCCGAACACGGTCGAGACCATGCTCACGCCGTCGTCGTTGCTGTCGGCGTCGGCCGCCGCGCTCGGACGACCATCATTCTCGGTGGTGATGCCGCTGCCGAGGCGAATCGAAGATCCGGTGACGATTTGCTGCGCGCCGCCGTTCGTGAGCAGCGTGTTCGCGTAGCTCGCCGGGAGATCGCCGAAGTCGTAGACCAGAACGCCGCCGAGTGTCGGATCAAACGCCCAGTCGAGATCGCGAATGATGTCGTCGGTGTCGCCGCCCATGCTCAAAGCCTGGCGGCCGAGAATCGTGACCGTGTTGCCGTTGTACGTCGACGTCCCTTCGTATAGTGCGCGCTTGATCACGTTCGCGTCTTCGACGCTCGAGTTCGCGTTCGTGGTCGTGAGACGCAGATTCGCGGAATCGCTGACGCTGAAGACGAAGACGACATTGTCGGGAAGATTGCTGAACGAGTAATCGCCGTTCGCATCGGTCGACGTGCTGCCGAGGAGGACGAACGTATCGCCCGAATCGAGCACGCTGCCGGTCCACGGCGTGTTGTCGCCATCGTCCGTCCAGCGATACGCGGTGACGGTGATGCCTACGAGTGCGGATTCATCCGACGCGTCGACGCCGGAGTACGTCGTCGGGGTCGCGCCGCAGTAGCCGTTCTTCGATGCATCGTCGGTGCAGACCGTGCCCATCACGGCGTTCGTGCCTGCGTAGCGATAGCCGAAGTCGACGTTGAGATTGCAGCTCGTGCACGCGTCGGTCGTTCCCGCGTCGCCATCGACGATGCTCGACACCGCGCCGCTCGTGACGACGACCTGCACGTGGTTGTTGCGATCGGTGTTCGCGAGACGCGCTTCGTACGTCGGAGTGGTGGAGAGACCCGACGGCCAGTCCGGATCGCTCGTCAGCACGCGCACGTTGTACGTGCCGTCGGAGATGCCGGTGAAAACGTAGAAGCCATCCGAATCGGTGACGGTCCAGCGCTCGCCTTCGCCCGAATCCCAAACGCCCGTGCCGTTGCCGTCCGTCCAGTCGACGACACCGTCGTTGTCGGTGTCGAGCCACACGGTGACGGCGTCGATGCCGACTTCGCCGGCGTCGCGAACGCCGTCGCCGTCGGTGTCGATCCACAGCGAGTCGCCGATCGTCGCGTAGTTCGTGCCGGTGATGCGATAGCCGAAGTCCGCGCCGAGGTAGTTGTTGCCGTAGGCGAATCCGACCACGAGCTTCTGGTTGTCGCAGACGCTTGCCGGAACGCCATCGAGCGGCAGTGACGTGCAAGGCACGCCGTCGCCATCCGGATCCGCGATCAGCGTGCGCGTCGTGCCTGGAATCGTGGTCGTTTCGACGACGACGAGATAGTGATGACCCGTCGCAAGCGCCGGGAGATTCTGGAAGAGATACGTACCGCCTTCATTCGCGGTCGTCGACGGATCGTCGGCGATCGTCGAAGTCGTATCGACGAGCGACGTCGTTGCTTCGCCGGCCTGGAAGAAGCCGTCGTTGTTCGTGTCGGTCCACACGGCGTCGTAGAGACGCACGGTGACGTTCGCGAAGCCCGGCTCGCCGATGTCCTGCGTGCCGTTCTCGTTCGTGTCCCAGTAAACCGAGTCGCCGATCGTGCCGAGGAAGCGGCGATAGCCGAAGTCCTGCAGCAGATTCGCGTGCACGCCGTCGACCGTCACCGAGCTCTGGCTGTCCGCCGTCGTTTCGACCGTCGACTGATAGATGACGTTGAGATTCGTGAGCACCTGCGCCGCGTTGAGGAACAGCGTGCTGTATCGCGCGCCGAGACGATCGACCGATTGCACCGAGTACTGACCGACGAATACGCCGGTGAACGAGTACTGACCGTTCGCATCGGTGGTCGTCGTCGCGATGATGTTGCCGTTCACGTCGAGCAGATTGACCGGCGTGCTCGCGCGCGCTTCGCCGACGTCGTACGAGAGATCGCCGTCTGCATCCTGGAAGACGCGACCTGAGATCGAGCCGGTCGGGCTCGTGCCGCCGCCGGTGTAGCGATAGCCGAAGTCGATGTTCGTGAGATCGGCGCTCGCCACCGTGGCGACGCGTGGGTTCGTCGTGCCGGTGGTGGTGGTGAAGAAGCGCGGGAAGTCGGTGTCGTTCGTATCGACGGTCACGTTGAACGTGCCGTTGGTGAGACCGGTGACGATCCAGAAGCCGCCTTCATCGGTGACCGCGGTGCAGCCGCCTGCGCAACCGGTACCGGTGCCGTTCGTCACGGTGATGGTGACGTACGGGATGCCGGGTTCACCCGGATCCTGCACGCCATCGCCGTCGACGTCGTGCCACAGACGATTGCCGATCGAGAAGTTCGATGGCAGCGAGTAGCCGGCATCGGCGTTGAGGTTCTGCGTCGCGAATGTGCTCGCGGGCAGCGTGATCAGCGTGCTCGCGGGATCGGTGGTCGTGATCGCGAGCGCGGTGCTCGGCAGCGTCGTCTCATCGACGTCGACGAAGTAGTTGCCGGCGGAGAGGCCGGTGAAGAGGTAGTTGCCGTTGATGTTCGTGATGGTCGACGCGACGAGTGCATCGCCCGCGTTGAGCGTGCCGCTGCCGTTCGTGTCGGAGTAGAGATTGACGACGACGCGCGAGATGCCGTCTTCGCCCGCGTTCAGCACGCCGTTGCCGTTCGAGTCGAGCCAGATCGTGTCGCCGATCGATGCCGCACTGACGTCAGGATCGCCAGTGGGAGTGACGTCGGTCGGGAAGTCCGGATCGCTGGTATCGACCTTCACGATGTAGCTGCCGGCCGGCAGCGCGGAGAAGAGGTACGTGCCGCTGGCATCGGTGACGGTGGTGGACACGATGTTGTCCACACCGACGTCGATCGTGCCGTCACGATCCACGTCCTGATACAACCACACCGTCACACTCGGGATCCCATCCTCGGTCGGATCCTGCAGACCATCAGCATCGAGATCGAAGTACAGCGTGTCGCCGATCGTCGACGTGTCATTCTGCGTGTAGCCGAAGTTGTGCGAGCCGCTGATTGCGCCCGCGGCGATGGTGACGGGAATCTGATTGTTGAGGCTCGACGTGCCGCCGGTCGATTCGACCGTTTCGATCCACGTCTTGTTCAACAGCGTCGGCGGAACGACAACGATCACGTAGTTGCCCGCGGCGATACCGCTGAACGAATAGTTGCCGTTCGCGTCCGTGGTCGTCGTGCCCTGCAGCACGCCGTCGGAGATGTTGCCGTCGCCGTTCGGATCGGAGTAGCGGCGCACCGTGAAGCCGGTGAGTCCGCTGTCATTCGCGTCCTGCGTGGCATCGGCGTCGATGTCCCACCACACATTGCCGTAGAGCACGGCGCTCGGGATGTTGTAGCCGAAGTTGACGCCGCCGATGATCTCTTCGGCCGTCGGCGAGTTGAGGAGATTCAACGCGTGGAGATTCGCGTTCGGATTTCCCCACGTGTTGTTGCAGCCGCCGGCGCAAACGCCGTTCGTTCCGGTAGCGTTGCCGGCCGTGACGGCCTGCGAGTCATTTGGTTCGGCCGTCTGGGTGCCGCTGTACGGCGAGGTGTTGCCGGTGCCCGGCGCGCCGTCCGTATCGCCCACTTCGACGATGTAGTAGCCGTCGTCGAGTCCGATGAACTCGTACGCGCCGCTGGCGTTCGTGGTCGTGGTGCTGATGACGCGCCACGCGTTGCCGCTGTTTTGCGCGGCGCAGGTCTTGTTGACCGTTGCGGTCTCGAGCGTCACGAGATCGGCTCGCACGCAGGCGAACAGCGTGACGTTGACGTTCGGGAGCAGCGGCTCGCCGTCGTTGTTCGGCCAGCCATCGACGTTCGTGTCTTTCCAGAGCGTGCCGCGAATCTCGCCCTTGCCCTGCATCGAGATCGCGATCTTGCTCGAGCCGTCATTCGCGACACGCCCGTCGAAATACTTCACGTGATTGGCGCCGAATGCAGTCTCGGCCCAGTTGCACGTGCTGTTCGCGCTCGGCGGCGATGCGACGCCGCACGTACCGTTGCGCGTGCCGGTGATGTTGAGCGCGCGCATCGTCACGGTGACGGTGGCCGACGAGCCCGGAAGAATCGGGCCGACGTCGTTCCACTGCAGCACGCCCGTGGCGGTGTTGATCGAATTCGGCGCCGGAGTCGCGGAAACGAATGCGACGCTGCCGGTGTCGTAGCTGTCCTGCAGCGGAACCGGCGAGAGCGTGGTAGACGGACCCGCGACGCAATCCTGATCGGTCGTGATACGCAGTCCGAGCGCGTCGAGATAGAAGTTCTTCTGGTCGGCGTTCGACGATTTGCTCGGATTCACTTCGAGCTGGTAGAGGCCCCAGTTGTCGGCCCATGACCACGTGCCGCCGCCCGGCTTCGCGTTCGTGACATCCCACGAGATCGCTTCGTTCGGATCGAGCGTCGCGGGTGCGCCGACGTAGCTGTCGATGAGCGCGGTGCTGAGCAACGTCGTCGACGTCGTGAACGTGTTCGTGTTGCGCAGCAGGATCGTGAGGTTGTCGTCCGTGAGGACCGAGCCGAAGTAGCCGAACGTCAGCGCTTCGACCTTCGTGATGTTGCCCGGTTCCACCGGCAGCGAGAAGCCGCTGCCGTTCATGAAGCGCAGACCGCCGCCGGTGACGAGCGCCGAGGCGACGTTGCGATTCGGACCGTCCCACGCGTTCGAAGGATTCGTGAACTCTTTCTGCGCGGGCGAGCCATTCACACCGGTGTTTGCCCACACCGTGTACTGGCAGCCGGTCGGACCTTGCTTGCCGACACTCGGCAGGCGGTTCTCGAGCTGAATCGAGTAATTGAAAAGATCGCCTTCATCGACCGCTGTGTCGGCGCGGCCGTCGGCATTGAGATCGGGATTGAGCGCGACCGTCTTCGTGATGCGGAACGGCGGCGCGAAGCCGAAGTTCACGTTCGTGAGGTTCTGCGCCGTCACGTTCGCGCGCGGCAGGTCGATGTTGACCGCCATCGTCGCGAGCGTGAGCGTCTCGTTGAGTTTGAGAATGCCCTGGCTCGTGGTGAGCGCGAGATTCGGATCGTACGTCGTGCTGCCGTAGCCCGCGGTGCCGAAGGCCGAATCCGTCGCGGCGTTGTTGATTCCGTCCGATGTCGCGCCGTCGTACTTCTTCACGACGACGAGATACGGACCGTCCGCGAGAGTCGAGAACGAATACGCGCCGGCCGCGGATGTCGTCGTCGAGGCGTACTGAATATCGCTCGAATCGACGGCACCGTTGCCGTTGACGTCGTAGTAGAGCTGCACGACGACGCCAGCACCGATGCCCGGCTCCGTGCCGTCCTTCGTGCCGTTGCCGAACGTGCCGCCGCCCGTGCCGTCATCTTTGAAGACGTTGCCCGACAGCGTGTTGTTGCCGGTGATGAGCGTGCAGTCCTGCGCGGTCTTTGACGTCGACGAGCCGCCGAACGTGAGTCCCGCGGTGTTGCAGACGATCGGGCCGCCGTTGCTGTTGACCGTGACCTGGAAGCGCACCGCGAACGACTTGCCCGGAGGCAGCGACGTCTCGAGCGTGCCGTTGTCGTACAGACCATCATTCGCGAGGCACGACGTGCCGTTGTGGCCGCCGTCGAGCGCCATCGTGGTCATCAGCAGCCACTTGATGTTCGTGACGCTCGACGGTGTGCCGGGCTCGGTCGTCGTCCAAACGGTGCCGCCGTTCGTCGAGTAGAGGATCACGTACTGCGAGCTGGTGACGGTGTAGTTGATCGTGCAGGAATCGAGATTCCCGTCGATGTCGGTGTAGTTCTGCGTGTACGAGCCGGTACCGGCCGGCTCGGTGAGATTCGTGTTCGGCGAGTCATCGGCGGAACCGCCGACATACGTGGTGCCAGCCGGAATCGCATCGGTGACGACGAGCGGAACACCGAGGTCGGGCGCGCCGAGAGGAACGCCGGTGTTGTTCGTCGACGATGCCGCGTACGTGAGAGTCGAGCCGGTCGTGGTCGACGCCGTGTTGTCGGTCTTCGTGAAATCGAGGTCGACGCCGAACGTGCCCGACGTGAGGTTGTTGGAGAGACCGTAGTCGCCGCTGAATTTCTCGTTGTCGAAACCGGACGCTGCTTCCTGATACGGCGTCATCGCCGCGGTGCAACCCTGATCGGTCGCAACGAACTGGTAGTAGACGAGACCGACCACGCCGGTGTTGTCCGGCAGGCCTTGGAAGTAAAGCTGATTCTGGAACGGGATGAGCTGCTCGCCGCCGGTCTTCAGCTTGACGATGAGGATGCCGTAGACATTGACGAGGCGGAAGCAATCGGCGTCGAACGAAGACGGATCGCCGACCGGCTGAAGCCACGCGTTCTGATCGGGAACGAGATCGCCGTTGTTGTCGAAGCCCGCGCCGACGTTGCCGAGGTCATACCAGATGCCCTGCGTGGTGATGACGCGCTGGCCGGGATACACCGGATTGCTGCCGTTGAGCGGCTGGCCGTCCGGTCCGAGCGTGCCCCATCCGATGACGGACTGAATCGCCGCGAGATACGCATCCGGAACTTTCGATGCGGTGTTCGGCCAGATCTTGTTTGCGGCCGCGGAGATTTCATTGCGCAGCGTGAACCCGCGACGCGCGCTGACCGTGGGCGTTGCGATGGCGGTCGAGGTCGAAGCCCAGATGTCGTAGTTGAGCGAGACGTCATCATCCGGCTTGATGCCGCCGGTGATGCTCACGGCGCACGGCGGCGTGTCGGTCGCGTTGTTGACGTTCACGCAGTGCGGATACGAGATCAGCCAGTACTCGGTGCGGCACTGTCCCGCGGCGAGCGTGCCGAGGTAACGCGAGCCGTCGGCCGCGCCGGTGTCATCGGCTTCGATCGAAAGCGAGTAGTTCCCCGTGTTCGTGATCTGCGGCGACTGCACGTTGCCGGTCGAGTTCAGCACCGGAAACACGCCTGGCGTCGAGCCCACACCGCCGTTGTAGTTGCCGGCGTTGATGAAGACGTTGGCCAGCGCGGCATCGCCGGTGTTGCACACCTTCGCGCCGATGTAGGCCGAGCCCGGGCTGTACGTCGCCGGCGACGTGATGTTCGAGTCGACGACGAGGTTATAGCCGTTGATGATCTCGATGCTGAGCGCTCCCGCCGCATGCGCAGGTGCTGCAACGAACAGCGCTGCCACGCAGAGGAGACTCAGAATCGGGAAGGAACGGACGAAACGCAGGGACATGTATCGCTCCAGTGTTCAAGCTTCGACGAAGACAAATCGCACGTGCCGACACGCCCACGTATCGGCATCATCAGAACTACACAAAACGAAATTTGCGACGCAGAATCGCAGGACCGTTCTCAGAGTAGGCGTAACGCTTGGATTGCGCCAGCCCGTAACCGTAAGAATCACGAGGGAATTGCTCGGATTTGACGTACTTCTGATCGGGTCCGTTGACGCGATTGTTGACACGATGGTCGAGGTGGTTGCGCGAGGCGTCGCTGTTCGAAATCGGACAGCGCGTTCGAAAGCGAACGGACAACGCGTGCTAACTCATTGATTTCTCGTGGAAAACGGCTGGTACAGCGCTCGCGATAAGGCGGTCTCGTCATGGATCGCGAAATCGCTCCCGAAACCCGAAAGCGCCGCAACGTGCGACGCATTCTCGTCGCGCTCATCGCGCTCTCCGCGTTCGTCCTCCTCGGCGCCGCGACCGTCGAGTGGCTGCGGCCGTCGCTGAATCGCCGCGACATCCAGCTCGCGAACGTCACGCGCGGCAACATCGAGGCGACGCTGCAGGCCAGCGGCACCGTCGTGCCTCTCTTCGAACAAGCGGTGTCGAGTCCCGTCGAAGCGCGCGTGCTGCGCATCGGACGCCGCGCGGGTGCTCGCGTGAAAGCAGGCGACGAGATCCTCTCGCTCGACACCGGCGCCGCGGAGCTCGATGCCGATCGACTCGCCGAGCAGGTCGCACAAAAAGAAAGTGAAGCATCGCAACTGCGCCTGCGACTCGATGAATCGATCGCGTCGATCGAAGCGCAGATCGAACAACGCAAGCTCGACCGCGAGATCCTGCACTACACGGCGAAACAGAAATCGTCGCTGCGCGCCGCCGGACTCATCGCCGAGCAGGACGCGCTCGCGGCGGAAGCGCAGGCGAAGAAGAGCGACATCGAGTTGCGCCAGTTGCGCGAACAGCTCGTGCGCACGCAGCGCTCGCGCGAGGCGCAACTCTCCGCGGCGCACGCCGACGTCGCACTGCGCAAACGCGAGAGCGCGGAGTCGCAACGGCAGCTCGAACTCGCGATGCTGCGCGCCGATCGCGATGGCGTGCTGACGTACGTCGTGAACGAGGAAGGCGCGACCGTGCGTCGCGGCGATGTCATCGCGCGCATCGCCGATCTTTCGTCGTATCGCGTCGAGGCCACGATCTCCGACGTTCACGCGACTCGCATCGCCGCCGGCATGCGCGCACGCGTGATGCTCGATGACGCGACGCTTACCGGGACGATCGAGTCGGTCGATCCACGCATCGTGAACGGCATCGTGAAGTTTTTCGTGACGCTCGACGCGCCGTCCGATGCGCGCCTGCGTCACAACATGCGCGTCGACGTCGCGGTCGTCACGTCGATGCGCCGCAACACGCTCGTCGCGCAGCGCGGCGCGTTAGGCCGCACCAACTCCGCGCAGGCATTCGTGATGCGGGACGGCGCGCTCGTGCGCACGCCGGTGCGCTTCGGCCTCTCCAGTCAGGACGCGATCGAGTTCCTCGATGGCGTGCGCGAAGGAGACGCGGTCGTGATCTCGAACATGACGGATTTCGAAGACGTGAAAGTCGTGAAAGTGAAGTGAATTGGTTGCCGGTAGTCGGGTGTCGGTTGTCGGGAGGCCGCCGCCCGCCCACGGCCAGCCAGAAATCGGCTCGTTCTCCCGAATCCCGACTACCGACTACCGACCGCAGGTAACTCCCAACAACCGACAACCGGCAACCAACAACCGGAGGACAAATGATCACCCTTCAAAACATCAACAAAACCTACCGCACGGATCGCGTCGAGACACTGGCGCTGCAGAACATCAACATGGACATCGCGCCCGGCGAGTTCGTGTCGATCATGGGACCGTCGGGCTGCGGCAAGTCGACGCTGCTGAATCTGATCGGTCTGCTCGACGCGCCGTCGGACGGCAAGCTCGCGCTCGATGGCGCGGAAGTGCAGAAGTGGAACGATCGCAAGCTCGCGGCGTTTCGCAATGAGAAGCTCGGCTTCGTCTTCCAGAGCTTTCATCTCGTGCCCGATCTGAAGGTGATCGACAACGTCGAGATCCCGCTGTTGTATCGCAAGACGAACGGCTCGCCGCGACAGACGCTCGCGCGGCAGGCGCTCGATCGCGTCGGTCTCGCGTCGCGCGTGCATCACTTCCCGACGCAGCTTTCCGGCGGTCAGCAGCAGCGCGTTGCGATCGCACGTGCAATCGTCGGCAAGCCGCGCATTCTGCTCGCCGATGAGCCGACCGGCAATCTCGACTCGGCGATGGGCGAGGAGATCATGGACATCCTCCACGATCTCAATCGCAACGACGGCACGACGATCGTGATGGTCACGCACGACGAGCGTTTCGCGCGCCGCACGGACCGCATCGTTCGTTTGTTCGATGGGAGGCAGGTGGCGTGATGCTCACCAACTACATCAAGATCGCCCTCAAGGTTCTGCGCCGCAGAAAATTCTTCACGTTCATCTCACTCTTCGGCATCAGCCTCACGCTCGTCGTTCTGATCGTCGCCGTTGCGCTGCTCGACAACGCGTTCTCGCCGCGCGCGCCGGAGTCGAAGTTCGATCGCGTCATCGGCTGCTACACGGTCGGCATCTACGGACCGAACTTCAGTCTGACGAGCAATCCCGGCTACGGCTTCCTCAATCAGTACCTGCGCGGCTTGAAGTCGGCGGAAGCGACGTCGATCTTCAGCACATCGTCGCCGATCGTCATGTACCACGAGGGTCGGAAGATCGATACGCACCTGCGCCGCACGGATGGTGCGTACTGGCAGATTCTCGACTTCACGTTTCTCGAAGGCGTTCCGTTCACCGAAGACGACAATCGCAATGCGTCCTTCGTCGCGGTGATCACCGATGACATGCGCACGAAGCTCTTCAACGGCGAGCGCGCGGTCGGTCGCACGATCGAGCTGGACGGCAGCCGGTTCCGCATCATTGGCGTTGTGCCGGCGGTGTCGATCGCACGCAGCGCCGGCTTCTCGGAAATCTGGGCGCCGATCGGCACGATGCGCAGCCGCGATCACGAGAAGCGCATGCTCGGCGATTTCGCCGGCATCGCACTCGCGCGCAGCCGCGACGATTTCCCTGCCATGCGCCGCGAGTTCGCGCAGCGCCTCACGCACTTTCAATTCGATGATCCGAAGAATTTCAATCGCGTGGTCGCGGGACTCGACACGTTGTTCGAGATGGTCGCGCGCAACATGATCGGCAATCGCGTCGAGACGGATCGCGTGTTGATTCTTCGCGGCATGCTTGTGCTGCTGGCGTTGCTGTTCGTAACGCTGCCGACGATGAATCTCATCAGCATCAATCTGAGCCGCATCATGGAGCGCGGTTCGGAAATCGGCGTGCGCAAAGCGTTCGGCGCATCGTCGCGCACACTCATCGGACAGTTCGTCATCGAGAACGTCGTGCTCACGCTCATCGGCGGCGCGATCGGATTCGTGCTGGCCGTTCTCGCGCTCGATGCAGTACGACGCATGGAGCTCGTGCCGTACGCGGTGTTCTACGTGAATCTGCGCATCTTCCTTTACGGGATGCTCGTGGCCGTGGTCTTCGGCGTGATCTCTGGTGTGTATCCGGCGTGGCGAATGTCGCGCATGCAACCGGTCAACGCTCTGCGCGGAGGTGCGTTGTGATCAAGCATCTGTTGAAACTGGTGTGGAACCGCAAGCGCGCGAGCGCGCTGATCGTCGCGGAGATTTTCATCTCGTTCCTGGTGGTGTTCGCCGTTGTCACCGGCGCCGTCACGCTTCTCGGCGGCTGGACGAAGCCGATCGGCTTCGACTATCGCGATGTGTGGAACGTGGGGATGGAGTACGACATCGATGCGAACCAAAAGGCATCGCCGGAACTGCTCGACACGATCAGCCGCATGCTGAAGGAGCTGCGTTCGATGCCGCAGGTTGCAGCAGCGGGTTTGTCGAATACGCCGCCGTATACGTTCTCGCGCGCCGAGGGCACGCGTGAGCATGAGGGGCGACCGGTGACGTTCGTGTTCGATGACGACGATGATGCGTTCGCGGATGTGCTGCGCATGAAGGTCGTGCAGGGACGATGGTTCTCCGCCGAGGATGATGCGTCGCAGTTCCCGCCGATCGTGCTCGACACCAACGCGGCGAAAGAGATTTACGGCGCGGAAAACGCGGTCGGCAAACTGTGGCAGGAAGACGAGAAGACGAACTTCCGCGTGGTCGGCGTCGTCGAAGCGTTTCGCAAAGACGGCGAGGCGACGGTGCCAATGAACATGATGTTCCGTCGCTTCGCACCCGATGGACGTTACGGAAGACTGGGAAACAACATTCTGATTCGCGTGCATCCGGGAACGCCGGCTGAATTCGAAGAGCGGCTCGTGGCGCGGCTGCAGCAGATCGCGCCGTCAATGTCGTTCCGCGTGCGGCACATGGATCAGATGCGCTCCGCGTTTTTGCGCGCGCGTTTCTCGCCGATTCTGATCGGCGCGATCGTCGGTAGTTTTCTCATCGCGATGGTGACCCTCGGGCTCACCGGCGTGTTGTGGCAGACGGTCACGCGCCGCACGCGCGAGATCGGTCTGCGTCGCGCGATGGGTGCGAGCGGCCCGCGCGTGCGCACGCAGATTCTGCTGGAGGTCGCGTTGCTCACGACGATCGCGACATTGGTCGGCAGCATCCTCATCGCGCAACTCCCGATCCTCGGCGTCTTCTCCTTCGTCACGCCATCCGCGTACGCCACCGGGTTCGCACTCGCCCTTGCGACGATTTACGCACTGACGGTAGTTTGCGGTCTGTATCCAAGCTGGCTGGCATCGAGACTGGAGCCGGCGGATGCGTTGAGATATGAGTGAGATCGGTTGTCGGTAGTTCTCCTGACACCGACAACCGAACTGGTTGAACCGTCTCTCCCGACTACCGACTACTGACTACCGACTCCCGACCAATGACCATTCTCATCGTCGATGACGACACTTCAATCACCGCGTCGCTGGCGCTGCTGCTGAAGCAGCACGGCTACGCGAGCGTGTCGGCACACGATGCGATGGAGGCGCTCGCGGCCATGCGTCGCGAGCGCCCGCGACTCGTGATTCAGGACATGAATTTCAGTCGCGAGACGAGCGGCGCCGAAGGGTTGGAACTGCTCGAGCGCATTCGCTCGGAGGAGCCGTCGCTGCCGGTGATTTTGATGACGGCGTGGGGCTCGATTCAACTCGCGGTCGAAGGGATGAAGCGCGGCGCGAACGATTTCATCACCAAGCCGTGGTCGAACGCGACGGTGCTGCAATCGATCGAGACCGCGCTGCAACTCGCGAACGCCCCGGCGAAAGAAACGTCGCGCGGCGAGCTCGATGAGCGTTTCGATTTCTCGAACATCATCGGCACCGATCCGAAGATTCTGCGGATGCTCGAACTCATCGGCCGCGTCGCGCCGACGGATGCGTCGGTGTTGATCACGGGCGAAAGCGGAACGGGCAAGGAGCTCGTCGCCGAAGCGGTGCATCGCAACTCGCGCCGCCGCGGCTCTTCCTTCGTGAAGGTCAACCTCGGCGGCATTTCGTCGACGTTGTTCGAATCCGAGATGTTCGGTCATGTTCGCGGCGCGTTCACCGATGCGCGTGAAACGCGACGCGGCCGATTCGAGACCGCGGATGGCGGAACGATTTTTCTCGACGAGATCGGCGAGCTCGATGCTCCGTCGCAGGTGAAATTGCTGCGCGTGCTGCAGGATCGAACGTTCGAAGTCCTCGGCTCCAGTCGTTCGCGCACGGTCGATGTTCGTGTCATCGCGGCGACGAATCGCGTCGTGCACGAGCTCGGGCAACGCGGCGAGTTTCGCGAAGACCTTTTGTATCGGCTCAATCTCATCAACATTCATTTGCCGCCGCTGCGCGAGCGTCGCGGCGATGTGCCGCCGCTCGCGAACCATTTCCTTCGACTCGCGAACGAGGCGTATCGCACGAACGTCGAATCGATCGCCGCGCGGGCGATGGACTGGCTCAAGTCGCAGCCGTGGCCGGGCAACATTCGGCAACTGCGACAGACGATCGATCGCGCGGTGCTGCTGCGCGGCGGACGCGAGCTCGACGTCGACGATTTCTTCGCGATTCGCGATGCCGGTCCCGCGGAGCCGCGCGATGTTGCGCTGCCGGACGCGGGGACGATCACGCTCGATGAGATGGAGAAGCGCATGATCGTGAAGTGCATGAAGCACTACGACGGCAACGTTTCGCGCGTCGCTGAAGCGCTGGGCATTTCGCGCGCGGCGTTGTATCGCCGCTTCGAAAAGTACGGGATCAGCGCCGAATGAGTTTGCGCGGCAAGATCATCGCGTACCTCATCGCGCTGAACGTGATCGTCGGTACGGCCGCGGTCATCGTGTTGATCGAAAAGCCGCTGCTGTTGTTCGTCGTCGAAGCGTTGTTCGTGATCGAAATCCTGATCAGCATCCGACTGCTGCGCGCGTTCTTCGTGCCGCTCGATCTCATTCGCACCGGCGCGGAATTGATCGCCGAGCGCGATTTCACATCGCGCTTCGTGCCGGTCGGACAACCGGAGATGGACACGCTCATCGACGTGTACAACCGGATGATCGATCGTCTGCGCGATGAGCGGCTC
This sequence comes from Thermoanaerobaculia bacterium, assembly GCA_051953135.1. Classification (GTDB taxonomy): domain Bacteria; phylum Acidobacteriota; class Thermoanaerobaculia; order Gp7-AA8; family Gp7-AA8; genus QHVT01. Next base: position 14,072 of record JBQCJC010000100.1, read on the forward strand.
GCGGCCGAGGAGCAGCATCAGTTGCTGCAGAAAATCGTCGAGGCGTCGCCCGCCGGAATCGTCATCTGCGATTTCGATGGCAACGTCGAGCGCGTGAATCCTTCTGCCGAGCGCATGGACTATCGCAATGTGCTTGCGTCCTCGACCGGCGAAGAAAAATGGATCGCGCACCTCGGCACGCGACGATTGAAAGTGAGCCGCGCCGCGTTCCGCGATCGCGGCTTCGCCAAGCAATTCTTCGTGATCGAAGAGATGACCGAAGAGTTGCGACTCAGTGAGAAAGCCGCGTACGAGAAACTCATTCGCATCATGTCGCACGAGGTGAACAACTCCGTCGGCGCGGTGCGATCGCTGCTCGAATCCTCGCTCCGCTACGCGCCGCAAGTTGGCGATGCCGATCGCGAAGACTTCACCAACGCACTGACGATTGCGTCTGCAAGAATCGATGCGCTCAACCGATTCATGAGCGCCTTCGCGGACGTCGTACGCATCCCACCACCGCACCGCACGCCGACGAATGTTTCGGCTTTGATTGCCCGCGTCGCTGCGCTCCTGCGCCACGAGCTCGAATCCCGCGCCATCACGCTGACGCTTACCCTGGACGACATACGTTTCTACGAACTCGACGCCTCACAATTCGAGCAAGTCGTCCTGACCATCTTCCGCAATGCCATGGAAGCCGTCCAACGCGACGGCCATATCGGCGTCACCTTTCGCGACGCCGTCCTCACCATCCACGACTCCGGCCCCGGCATCTCCGAAACCGCCCGCACCGAGCTCTTCACCCCCTTCTTCACCACCAAACGCGACGGCCGCGGCCTCGGCCTAACAGTCGTGCAGGAAGTACTCGCCAATCACGGGTTTACGTTCTCACTGGAAAACGGGAAGGGGGGAGGGGCGGAGTTTGTGGTGAAGGTGGGGTAGGTGTTTCACCTCGATCTGACATTAGTCGTGCACTGGTCAGGTGCAGCCAAACCGTGCGTGTCATCTCCAAGTCAACTTCGACTCTATATTCGCTGAGGCTTCTCGCTAAATACACAGACCTCAGCACGGGGGGCGACGCGGATCGATCCATATGCACGCACATATGGGGCAAGTCTCCGCAACGGCAAACTCGACACTCACTATCGGGTGTGCCGGAGAAGCGGCAGCACTTCTACACCAATGTACATCTAGCTCGCCACGGCAAGACTTGGGCGGATGGTCGTGCGTCACTGAACAATTGGAAACGGCTGAAGCTCAAAGTCAATGACCGCAAACCGCTTCAGATGTCGACGAGGCGATATCCACGCTCGCCGCACTTCGCCCTCGACCATCATTCCAATGACTTGCGACCATTCTTCCGCTTCTCCGTGGATGTCATGGATTACAAACGGTAGATGACTGAGGACCTTTCCATTTTAATCATAGTTTGTAATGCAGAGAACGACCGTGTCTGTCGCATCAATCGCCTTCTTGGTTCCGGTTCCCTCCTTGATTCGTTTCGTGAAAACATCGTCTGGGAGCTTCGTAGCGTCCTTCGGAATCGGCCACAAATGTCGCGGGAGGTTGCGGTCTACTTTGACTGCATTTGTATTCAACCGGAGCCGAACTGGATACAGTGGTGTCGCTGATCGCTGGCCTTTGATTGACCGCGGGTTCGCCTCGCTTACAACGTGAAACGATCGCGAGTGCTACGACGACGAGAGTGGTTTTTTTCATCTTGGAGGATTGGCAACAAATCGAGGTTTGCCTGTTGGATCACAGTCAGGATTACCATGGCTCGGATCGGGTAGCTTCTCGAGTGGCTGAGTTGCAAGATAAGCAGCTGTAGGTGCCGGCACATCGTTCGCGATCGCTACCACTGCCGCCGTTCCATTCGATCCCACACACGACGAGAACATGTAATGGCACAGGCCCGCGCGCCCTCATCGCGCTTGCAGCAGCGAAAGCGGCTAAAGAAAAAATCGCGATCGCAAGCGCGCCGCCGGCGCTCCCGCCCGCGCACGTCGCACGAGCTGCGCGATGCGAAAGAGCGCGATCGGACGTGCCTCGCTCCGTGGCTGCCGGCTAATTGCGTCGGTGCGCTTCGACGCGGCAACTGCGTCGTGGTTCTCGTCGATTGCATGCGCAGCGCGTTGCAGTTGCCGCGCGAGCGAACGAAGCATTAGCCGGACTTCGGTTCGTCGCTGCCGCACATACGCCGCCCGCGCAACCCTTCACTCGTCACGTGCGTGGTGTCGCGCACCGGCGCACCCGGCGGCACATTTCCCCCTCGCTGCGCCGCGTGACGGCCGCCTCTGGCAGCCGCGCCGTGGCAAGCGCCACCCGCGCGGCCCCCCCCCCCCACCCCCCCCCCCCCCAACCGCCGATCGCCCCGGGCGTGCCCCCCCCCCCCCCCCCCCCCCCC
>JBQCJC010000101.1:0-2646 GCA_051953135.1 Thermoanaerobaculia bacterium
TCTCGTCGCACGCGCGATTCACGCCACGAGCGAATTCGGCAAGGAGTACGACTCACTCGCGGACGTCGTCACGTTCGGCTGCGCACCCGCGGTGCTCGTGTACGCGTGGGGTCTGCACGTGTTCGAGAAGCTCGGCGGCGGAATCGCGTTCATCTTCCTTGCCGCGGTTTCGTTGCGACTGGCGCGCTTCAACGTGCAAACGGGCAAGACGGACTATCGTTACTTCGTCGGATTGCCGAGTCCCGCCGGTGCACTGACGCTCGCGGCGATGATCTTCTACGCGCCGGCGCCGGTGACCGATCGCCGCTTCGCGATCATCGTGATGATTCTCACGATCGCCACGGCATTCGCGATGGTCTCGCCGATCAAGTATCGCAGTCAGAAAGGGCTGGCGCTGCAGAAGGAGCGCTCCCTCATCTACTTCCTCATCCTCGCCGTCATCCTCGGCATCGCGTTCAAGTGGCCGCGCGAATTCTGGTTCGCCGGCGCGATCTGCTATCTCTTCTCCGGTCCGTTCGTGAAGCTCTGGTCGATCGCGGTCCCGCCATCGACGCCCGCGACTCCGCCATCGGCTCCGATCGAAGACGACGACACCGTGCCGGACGCGACGCCCGCCGCCGAAACTCCGGTGCCGTGATAAAACGCGCCGCATGGCGCATCCCAAATCAGAAGCCGGCTACCGGCTGGGCATCATCAATCCGACGACGCTCGTCGGCAATGAGATCAAGACCATTCTTCGCGAGCGCGCGTTTCCGTTCGCGAAAGTCGCGCTGCTCGACGCGAGCGGCAAAGCAGAAGGCGCACTGACGGACATCGGTGATGAGCCGGTGATCGTCGCATCCGTCGCGAAGGAAGGTCTCGACGATCTCGATCTCGTTTTCTTCTGCGGCTCCGCGGAATCGAATCGCGAATGGATCGCGCGCCACGATGAAGATGACTTCATCGCCATCGATCTCTCGCAGCCGACGACGGCCGAAGACGCGAAACTCGCGATCGCCGGAATCAATCTCGCGGAGCTCGCGGACGGCGAAGGAACATTCGTTTCGCCGCATCCCGTCGCGATTCCGATTGCGCTGATCCTGCATCAGATCGCAACACTGAGTCGCGTCGAGCTTTGCACCGCGACCGTCGTGCAGCCCGCATCGGAGTTCGAGCAGGAAGGTGTCGAAGAGCTCGCGGCGCAGACGATCAGCGTGCTCAACGTGCAATCGGTGCCTCAGACGATCTTCGACCGGCAGCTCGCGTTCAATCTCTTTCCCGCCACGGAGCGCAACGAAGAATTCATCGTGTCGCAAATTCGCGGCATCACCGATGCGCGCACGCAGATCGCGCTGCTGATCACGCAGGGCACGATCTTTCACAGCCACACGTTCTCGCTGTTCCTCAAGACCGCGGACGAGTTGAGCGTCGAGCAGATCGTCGGTGCGCTGCGCGCGAATCCGGCGATCGAGTTCGCCGAGGGCGATCAGCAATTCGGCACGATCGATGCGGCAGGCAAAGATGAAGTGCTCATCGCCGAGGTGCGTCCCGATCCGACTATTCGCGGCGGATTCTGGGTGTGGGCGGTTTGCGATAATCTGCGCCGCAGTTCGGCACTCAATGCCGTGCTGGTCGCGGAGAAAGTTTTGTTCGGCGCGAGCGCGGCAAATTAAGGAGTCATTCGATGCAGGATTTCTACGAGCCCAAAGTCGGTGATGTTGCTCCCGACTTCCGACTTCCCTCGACGCGCGGAAAAGAAACTTCGCTGAAGGAGTTCCGCGGCAAGGACATCATCCTCTACTTCTATCCGAAGGACGACACGCCGGGATGTACGGCCGAGGCGTGCTCATTCCGCGATCACGAATCGGATCTCGCGAAAGAACACGCGGTGGTCCTCGGCGTCTCCACCGATCCGCTGCCGAGCCACGACAAGTTCACGGCGAAGCACAATCTCAACTTCCCGCTGCTGTCCGATGAAACCGCGGACGTCGCGAAGATGTACGGCGTGTGGAAAGAGAAGAACATGTACGGCCGCCGCACGTGGGGCGTGGCGCGTACGACGTTCTGGATCGGTGCCGACGGCCGCATCAAGAAGATCTACAAGAAAGTCGATACGGCGAAGCACGCGGAAGACATCCTCGTCGATCTGCGCGCGGCGCAGAAGAAGTAGGACGCGATGGGCATTCTGTCAGGACTGCTTGGCAACGCCTCGCTCGCGGATGTCGAAGATGTCGAGAAAGCGCTCGGCTTCGTGCTCGCGGAAAACGAGCAGGTGCTGCGCGCGTTTCAGGTCATTCGCGACATGCTGATCTTCACCGATCGTCGACTGCTCATCGTCGACAAGCAGGGCATGACCGGCAAGAAGACGCAGTACCACTCGATTCCCTATCGCGCGATCACGCACTCCGCGGTCGAGACCGCGGGGCATTTCGATCTCGAATCGGAGCTCGCGATCTGGGTGTCGGGCACCGACACGCCGATTCAGCACACGTTCAAAGCAGGCGACGCAATCATCGAAGTGCAGAAAGCACTCGCGACGTACGTGAAGTGAACCACGTGGAGGGGCGGGGGGGCCGCCCCCCGCGTGCTCCCCCAAACCGCGGGGGCAGATCCCCCCCCGCCCCCCCGGCACCCGCAAAGACTCCCACACACCCCCGCGGCTGCCCC
>JBQCJC010000102.1:0-6848 GCA_051953135.1 Thermoanaerobaculia bacterium
ACTGAAGCGGGCTGCCTGCCTCGGCGAATGCCTGGCGCGCGGCTTCGATTGTTGTTGTCTCGTCGCATTTCGCTATCGTCGCGAGTTGCTTTCCACGTTCCCATGCTTCTTTCGATCGAGGGTTGATGGCAGCGTTGACCAGGTCCGTCGAGTAATGATCGTTCGCGGTATCGATCGACGGTGCCAGTAAAGACGCTTTTGTGAGCTCATTGCGGATGACCAGACGCAGTAGCGTGCGGCGTGCCCCTCCGGGAAACCGCCTCACAATTTCTTTGATGGTCTTCTTGTCGTTTCGGTCTAATGCCGCATGCAGGCGCGCTTCATCTCTGGCCCAATCGGTTAACCCATCCGATGTCGGGAGGCGATCCATCCGGCGTCGCGCATCCTGGGCCCAATCCGAATTGGCATCGTGACGCAGGTACTCGGCCCATTTCGCGCGCGCACTCGATAACGCCAATTTCTCGGCAACGAGAGCGGCATTGAAGCGGGACGTGTCGTCGTTTGCGCTTTGTGTAGCGGTTGCGGCATTCAGGAGAAAATCGGGACGTTCGCGTTCGGCGCGGACGAGATAAACCGCCCCCAGATCCTGCGGCGTGATGCGTTTTATGGCGGCGGTCGCTTCGTCCGCGCATTGTGGCTCGTCGAGAAAGAAATCGATGACGTCCTTAGACGCCGCGAGCTCTTCCACGTCGCTGCAGCGTGAGCCGCCGGACGCGGTTTTCAGTTTATTGATGTCGGGGTTGTAATCCTGCCATTTCTGGTCGGTGCTGAAACGAGCTTCAGTTCGCCGCGCCCCAAAATTCTCGCGTTTCGTGTCTATCCACCTGTACGCCACAACGGCGACGATGCCGATGACGATGGATATCGAGATGAAAAGAAGGCGGCGTTTCATGCTTTCACTAAGATACGCGTTTTGCAGTACTGGAGCAGGTCGATGACGACACGCCATGGCGGTGGGGGCCGCGACGACGAGCGCTTCGATGCGTTGTACAGAAAATACGCTCGAAGCGTAAGACGGTTTTTCGAACGAGCCTTCCGCGTCACGGAAGACGAAGCGCAGGATCTGGCGCAAGAGACCTTCAAGCGTTTTCTCGAGCACATGGATGAATATCGCGGCGACGCGGTATGGGCGTTTCTCGAAACGGTGGCGCGCAATGTTGGGTACAACCACGTGCGCGCACTGTCGACGGTGAAACGGGGTGCCGTGAAGCCCTTGCATCTCGACGATCCCGAGGTGCGTCATCGGGAGAGAGCGAGCGAACCGGATTATGTGTCGCAGCTCGATCGCGAGACGCGTCTGAAGCGTCTGCAAACAGAGATCACGTCATTGCCGGAAGGACAACGGCAATGTGTGCAATTGTTCCTGTCCGACCTCAAATATCAGGCAATCGCCAACATTCTCGGGATTTCCCTCGACGCGGTGCGTTCGCGGCTGCGCGACGCGCGCCGGGAATTGCGCCTGCGACTGGGCGCCGATGGCGAGCTGCCGGAGGATGAATCATGACCACGAAATCCGAATGGCAAGAAGTCAATCGCGCATTGATCGCCGAGGCGCGAGAAAAACTCGGAGAGCCGCCCACTGCAGAAGAAATGGAGCGATTCTCCAAAGGCGAATTGTCCGCCGACGAAGCGAATCGCATTCGCGAGTTGCTGATCGCTTATCCGGAACTGGCGCACGGATATTACGAGCCGTTTGTTCTGGAAGAAGAACCCGAACCCTCGCGCATTATGGCGTTCCGTCGTTATGTGCCGACCACAATCGCCGCCGCGCTGGCCTTGCTGTTTGCAACGTTGTTCGCCACCGCACAGATGCGCGTGCGTGCCTTCGAGCGTCAATTGAATGAGCCCATTGTGGCGGAGCGCATCGATTTGTCGCCGGTAAGCGACGCGCGCGGCGGGGAAGTCAATCCGCGAACCGTGAGCCCCGATGGCGATGTGTATCGGTTCGTCATGGGCCTCTCCGGTCGAATGCATTATCCGAATTACCGCGTGTCGATCCATCGCCGGAACGACGATCGGGAGCTCTGGAACACGACGCGGGCGCAACGGGAGGAGGACGATACGTTCGAGATCATCGTGCGCAAGTCCGTCCTGTCGTCGGGCGAGTATGAGATCCACATCACCGGTCTCGATGGAACGGAGTCGGAACTGCTCAACAAGTACGCGTTCCGAATCCGATAACCAGTCCGAACCCCAGGCCGGCGCTCCTCGGCGAGCGCCGGTCGTCACCGTTCCGTAGCCGCGAAGGGTTGACCCCGAGTTGGGTAGGTCGTACGCTGAGTCAGGTGCAATGACCGGGCGGTCATTTCGTCTGACTCATGATTCGGAAGACCAAGGAAGAAGTCGTCGAGGAGTTCCGGTGCGCGTCGATTCAGGACGCCGCCATGCGTGTCATCGCCCGCAAAGGCGTGGATGACACGACGATTCAGGACGTTGCGGATGAAGCCGGCATCGCGAAGGGAACGGTCTACGTTTACTTTCGCGATCGCGAGGAGCTCTTCGCGCGCACCGCGGATCGCGCGTTCGAAATGCTCGTCGAGCGCATGGATCCGGTCTTCGACGTCGAAACGTCGTTCGCCGAGAAACTGACGAACGTCGTCACGACGCAGTTGCGATTCTTCGATGAGAATCGCGCCCTCTTCCGCGCAACGCTGGCCTTGTCACAGCGCGAGGCCAGTCACAAAAAGAAATCCCCCGCATTCACGCGATACTCATCCCGGCTCGAGAAGATGTTCGCGGACGCGCTGGAAAGCGGTGACTTGCGTCCCGGGCTCGATCCGCATGCAGTGGCGTCGATTTATCGCGATTGTGCGCGCGGCGTGATTCTGCGGCGCCTGGAAAACGCAAAAAACAAAACCTCACCGGACGATGATGCTCGAGTCATCGTCTCGATTCTTCTGCACGGCATTCAGACTGGAGAACGGTAAATGAAGCGTCTCGTAGTACCTACAGTGCTCGCGGCCGCGGGCGCGATGAGTTTATTCATTGCGTGCGGCGGCAAAACCGAAGCAGCCAAAACCCCGCCGCCACCTCCGGGCGTAGTCGTTACCGCGGCGGTGCAACAGGACGAGCCGATCACAAAGGAATGGATCGGCACGACCGAAGGCGACGTCAATGCCGAAATCCGGCCGAAGGTCGACGGATATCTGCTGCGCCGCGTTTATACCGAGGGCAGTTTCGTCCGGCAGGGACAATTGCTGTTCGAAATCGATCCGCGACAGGCGCAGGCGGCGTTGAGACAGGCCGAGGCGAATCTCGCGCAGGTCGAGGCGACGTTGCAGAAAGCGAATCGCGACGTCGCACGCTATGAGCCGCTCGCGGCGCAGCATGCGATCTCGCAACAGGAGCTCGATAATGCGCGCTCCTCGCAGGAAGCCGCCAATGCCAGCGTTGGCGCACTGAGAGCCGCGGTCGAACAGGCGCGCCTCAATGTTTCGTGGACGCGCGTGACCTCGCCGATCAACGGCATTGCGGGCATTGCGCAGACGCAGGTCGGTAATCTCGTCAATCCGCAGAGCGTGCTCGCGGTCGTGTCGAAAGTCGATCCGATTCGCGTTACCTTCCCGATGAGCGAGCAGGAATATCTGCATTTTCAGACCGACCCCGCGATGCACAATGCGGAGCTCGAGCTCGTGCTCAGTGACGGAAGCGTTTATCCGCACAAGGGACGTATCGCCGTTGCAGGACGCGACATCAACGTCAAGACCGGGACGATCAACGTCGTCGGTTTGTTCCAGAACCCCAATAATCTGCTGCGCCCGGGACAATTCGCGAAAGTTCGCGCGGTCACTGAAGTGCGCCGCCAGGCCGTGCTGATTCCGCAGCGCGCGGTCAATGAGCTACAGGGCGTTTATCAGGTTGCGGTCGTAGGCGCGGGCAATGTCGCGGACATCCGGCCGGTGCAACTCGGCGCGCGCGTCGGGCCGAACTGGATCGTCGAAAACGGGATTGCCGCGGGTGAGAACGTCATTGTGGAAGGATTCTCGCGGGTCAAGGACGGACAGCCGGTGACGCCGAAAGCAGCAGCGGCGAAAGAAGGCGAATAATGGCCCGGTTCTTTATCAATCGACCCATTGTCGCGATCGTCATCTCCATCGTCACGGTGCTGGGAGGGCTGGTTGCCCTCTTCAATCTTCCGATCGAACAATTTCCGGACATCGTTCCGCCGCTGATTCAGATTCAGGGTCAATATCCCGGCGCGGACGCAATTACCATCGAGCAGTCCGTCGCCACGCCGATCGAGCAGCAGATGAACGGCGTCGAGAACATGCTGTACATCCAGTCCGTCAATGCGGGCGACGGTACGTTCTCCACGCGCGTGACGTTCGACGTCGGTACCGACCGCAATACCGCGCAGGTCAATGCGCAGAATCGCGTGTCGCAGGCGCTGCCGAGTTTGCCGACCGAGGTCAGTCAATTCGGATTGACGTACAGAAAGACGCAGGGCTCGCCGCTCATGCTGATCTCTCTGTACTCGCCGAAAGGTACCTACGATCCGCTGTTCATTTCGAATTACGCGCTGATTAACGTCAATGACGCGATTTATCGCGTTCCCGGCGTCGGTCAGGTCTTGAACTTCGGCGCGGCCGAATATGCGATGCGCATCTGGGTGAAACCCGATCAGCTCGCAAAACTCGGCATTACGGTCGGCGATTTACAGCGCGCGATTCAGCAGCAGAACGCGGTGAATCCGTCCGGACAGATCGGCGCGGAGCCGGTGCCGGCCGGACAGGAATTCACGTACACGGTCCGTTCACAGGGACGCCTTGTGACGGCGGAGGAGTTCGGCAATATCGTCGTGCGCCTCAACCCGGATGGCTCCGCGGTGCGCGTCAGTGACGTTGCGAAAGTGGAGTTAGGCGCGCTGTCGTACAGACAAAAGGCGCGCTTCAATGGCATGCCCTCCGCGAACGTCGCCATTTTCCAGGCGCCGGGCTCCAATGCGCTCGAAGTCGCGGAAGGTGTGAAGAAGACGATTGCGGAATTGAAGCAGCGGTTCCCCGCGGATCTCGATTACACGATCTCGGTGGATACGACTCGGCCGGTTGCCTCGGGCATTGAAGAAATCGAGCACACGCTCATTGAAGCGATGGTGCTGGTCATCATCGTCATGTTCCTGTTCCTGCAGAACTGGCGCGCGACGCTGATCCCGATTGTAGCCGTGCCGGTTTCACTCATCGGTACGTTCGCGATTTTTCCGCTCTTAGGATTTTCAATTAATACGTTGTCCTTGTTCGGACTCGTGCTCGCGATCGGTCTCGTCGTTGACGACGCGATCGTCGTCGTCGAGGCGGTCGAGCATCACATCGAACAAGGCATGACGCCGCGCGCCGCGACGATTCAGGCCATGAAGGAAGTCTCCGGCCCTGTCGTCGCGATCGCATTAATTCTGTCGAGCGTGTTCCTCCCCGCGGCATTCATCGGCGGTATTCAGGGGCGGCTCAATCAGCAGTTCGCGGTCACGATCGCGGTGTCGGTGCTGATCTCGGCGTTCAATGCATTGACGCTCTCGCCGGCGTTGTCGGCATTGCTGCTGCGCCCGCGCAAAGAATCGCATGGACCGCTGGCGCGCTTCTTCGGCGGATTCAACCGCGTGTTCGAGCGTTTTACGCGCGGGTATGTGTCGACATCGGCGTTGCTGATTCGCAAGGCGGTGTTGTCCGTCGTGCTGCTTGTCGGTTTCGCAATTTTTGCGGCGCTGTTAGGCAAGAAACTGCCGGGATCGTTCGTGCCGCAGGAAGACGCGGCGTACATGCTGATCAACGTGCAGTTGCCGGATGTGGCGTCGTTGCAGCGCTCGGACGTCGTCGCTCGCAAGGTCGAAAAGATCCTCAGCGAAACGAAAGGCGTTCAGTACTACAACTCGATCGTCGGTTTCTCGCTGCTGTCGTACGTTTCGAACTCGTACAGCGTGACGTATTTCTCGCAGCTCGATGAGTGGGATAAGCGTCAGGGAGCAGGTCTCAGCGCGGACGAGATCGTACAACCGCTCAATGAACGATTCCGCGCGGAACTCCCGGAGGCGAACGCGTTCGCATTCCAGCCGCCGCCCATTCCCGGTCTCGGCACCGCGGGCGGTTTCTCGTTGTGGGTGCAGGATCGCAGTGGACAGGATCCACAATATCTCGAAGCCAATTTGCAGAAGTTCCTGGCAGCGGCGCGCGAGCGGCCGGAGATCGGTACGGTCAATTCGACGTTCCGCGCGGCCGTGCCGCAGGTGTATGTCGATGTCGATCGCGATAAGGCATTGAAGCAGGGCGTCGCCGTCAGCGATGTGTATCAAACCCTGCAAACGTTCCTCGGTGGTTCGTTCGTCAATCAGTTCAATCGTTTCGGCCGTCAGTGGCGTGTGTTCTTGCAGGCCGATGCCGCGGAACGATTGACGCCGGAGGCAATCGGACAGTTCTTTGTGCGCAATAACGACGGGAACATGGTTCCGTTGTCCGCACTGACGACCATTCGGCAAACGTCCGGCGCTGAGTACACGACGCGGTTCAATCTTTATCGCGCCGCGCAGGTCACTGGCGCGGCCGCGCCGGGCTACAGTTCCGGTCAGGCAATGAACGCGCTCGAAGAGGTGGCGCATCAGACGCTGCCGCGCGAGATGGGGTATGACTGGTCCGATCTCTCGTACCAGGAAAAACGTGCGGCCGGTACGGCGTCGCGCGTGTTCATCATGTCGTTGTTGTTCGTGTTCCTGATTCTGGCGGCGTTGTATGAGAGCTGGTCGCTGCCGTTCAGTGTTCTGTTGTCGGTGCCGATCGCGGTCTTCGGTGCATTCGCGGGATTGCTGTTACGCAAATTCGATTTCGATGTTTACGGACAAATCGGTCTGGTCGTGCTGATCG
>JBQCJC010000103.1:0-25100 GCA_051953135.1 Thermoanaerobaculia bacterium
CACCACGTCGCCCGCGCGCATGTCTTCGCCGCGGCGCCGCACGTTTTGTCCGACACGCACGCCGCGTTCGATGCGCACAGTTTCGAGACCGCCAACAGTCCATTCGACTTGCACCACCGCATCGGCGCCATCCGGAACGAACGCGCCCGTCATGATGCGCATCGCGGTACCGGGCTCGAGTCGTGCGCTCGTCGGATGACCCGCGGGAATGTCGCCGATCACGCGCAGCGACACCGGCACGTTCGCAACATCGTCCGCACGCACCGCGTAGCCATCCATCGCGCTGTTGTCCGCGGGCGGCGCATCGCGATCGTTGATCACGTCTTCGCGCAACATGCGATCCTGTGCGTCGAGCAATGAGACGTCTTCGATCGCGCCCGCGGTGATTTCCGCCATCACGCGCGACTGCGCATCCTCGACCTGCAGCATTCGCTCCGTCATTGCTGATCCGCGATGTACGCAACGCGCATCAGCGCGCGCGTGGCTTCGCGACATTTGGTGTCGATGTCTTTGCGGAACGTGACGGCGAGATCGCCGCGGCCTAACGGCGGCGACCAGAGCAGACCACGATTGACGTACAACGGTCGCAGCGCGGTCTCGACGGTCATCGCCTGCGGCTCCGGTTTCTTGAGGATTTCGAGCAAGGCGACGCGTTGCGATTCGATCGTCGCGTCGATCGCGCCGCTGGTGAGCAAGCGATCGCCTTCCACTGCATTCGCGAGATCGAATCGGCGCGTGACGCTGCATCGCGCGCTTTCGAGTTTCTTCGCGACGCGCTCCGCGAGCTGCGCATCCGCGGGCTTTGCGCCGAGGATGACGGGAGCGCGGTCGGGACCCTGGAAACAACCGGCGAGCAACAGCGCGAGCAAAGCAAACGTTCTTCGCATCTGGACGCCTGAGTGTACCGCCGCGTACTTGTGCGCATGAGAATCGCGCTTCTCGTTTCGTTGCTTTTCGCGTTCACGATCCATGCACAGTGGGTCAGTCCGATCGAACACGAGCTGCCGGCGAGCGGCAATCCGCCTGCGCTCGCGGTGCGCGGCGATCGCATGTTGCTGGCGTGGAGCGAGATCAATGCGACGACGAGACAAGCGGCGATTCATACCGCGTGGCTCGATCTCGATGGCCGGTTCGTTTCGAACATCAACACGCTGCCGACTTACACATCCGGTGTCGATGCAACGATGCCGAGTGTCGCAACCAATGGCTCCGGCTTTTACGTGGCGTGGGTCGAGAACAATGTCGTCGCGGGTATCGCACTCGATGCAGCGGCGCAGCCCATCGGAACGCCACGAGTAGTCGGCGCTTCGAGAACGCGTCCCGTTCTCGGTTCGCTGAACGGCTCGTACATTGCGGTCGTTGGCGGCGCGGGCTTCACGATCGGTGCGGATGGAACGATGCCGTTCGCACCGCTCGTCATTCCGTCCGCGTACAGCTATGCCTCAAACGACACGATCGTCGGCGTTACGTGGAGCAGCTTTCCACGCACCTATCGCTGCATCAGCCTCGGCCTCGGCAGTTGTTACTGGGCAGAACCGGTGCTCGACATCTCGTGGCGTCTCTCGCGGAATGGCTCGCTGTCGAGCGAGACCTACACCGCGGCGCAGCACGCGGCGAACCTCGTGCATGGCGGCACCGATCGCACACTGGCCATCGTGTGGAATGCGAACAACGGCATTCGCGGCATTCGCGTGTTCGACGGCCGGTACGACTCTGAGTTCGGCATCGATGGCAGCGGCACACCGATCGCGATCGCAGGCGACGGCGAGCACTTCTTCGTCGTGATGGAGTCGAACGGTCACGTTCGCGGTGCGCTCATCGATCGCAAGGGTTCGCACTTCGATTCGTTTGCGATCACCGACGGCGCGAGTTTCGAATCGAACGTTCAGGTTGTGACGCTCGGTCCGGGACGATTCCTGGTCGTGTACAAACGTGAGAACGGATTCGCCTCGCGAATTGTGATGACGCGCGAGCCATCGCGACGTCGCGCGATTCGCTAACGGAGCTGACGCGGCGGTCGTGCGTGCACCCGTGGGAGAATCAATCTTGCATTTAGGGAGCACAGCCATGACCGCAACACTCACTGATGAATCGCTGACCACCGCGCACCGCACCGAAAAGATCCCCGTCGCCATCCTCGGCGCCACCGGATCCGTCGGACAGCGCTTCATCCAACTCCTCGAAAACCATCCGTGGTTTCGCATCCACGAAGTCGTCGCGTCCGATCGCAGCGCGGGCAAAACGTACGGCGTCGCGACCGACTGGCGCCTCGACACGCTGGTCCCCGACACCGTCTCGAACCTCACCGTCAAGAACCTCGGCGTACCGCTCGAATCGAAACTGCTCTTCTCCGGACTCGACTCTTCTGTCGCAGGCGAAGCGGAAGACGATTACGCGAACCAGGGCTGCGCCGTGATCTCCAACTCGCGCAATCACCGCATGGACTCCGATGTCCCGCTGCTGATTCCGGAGATCAACGCGGATCACATCGACGCGGTTCGCGAACAGCAAAAACGCAGACCCGGCTACATCGTCACGAATCCGAACTGCTCGGTGATGGGACTGGCGATCGCACTCGCGCCGCTCGAGCGCACGTTCGGCATCGAAGCCGTTCACGTCACGACGATGCAGGCCATCTCCGGCGCGGGCTTCGCGGGTGTTGCGTCGTACGCAATTCTCGACAACGTGATTCCGTACATCGGCGGCGGCGAGGAAGAAAAGATCGAGACGGAGCCGCGCAAGATTCTCGGCGCGTGGAAAGACGGCCGCTTCCGCGAAGCGCCGATGACGATCTCCGCGCAAGTGAATCGCGTGCCGACCATCGACGGACATCTCATGACCGCCTCGGTGAAGTTGCGCGAATCCGTGCAGCTCGAAGATGTGCGCGAAGCAATGCGCTCATTCAGCGGCGAGCCACAGGAATTGAACCTTCCGTTCGCGCCGAAACATCCGATTCATCTGCTCGACGCAATGGATCGCCCGCAACCACGACTCGATCGCGATCGCGAGCACGGCATGGCCGTGAGCGTCGGCCGCCTGCGCGATTGCCCGATTCTCGATTTCAAATTTGTGGCGCTCGTGCACAACACCGTTCGCGGCGCGGCAGGCGCGGCGATTTTGAATGCGGAGTTGCTCGAAGCGAAAGGGATGTTGCCGTGACGAAGCGGTTGTCGGTGGTCGGTAGCCGGTTGTCGGGAGACCGCCTCAAAACCACGCTCGTCGAAATCAATCATCGTGGTCGTGCGGTGGTCCCCCGCGCACCGCAGGTGCGCCCATGATCGGCATCAAAGTCGGCGGCACATCTGTCGGCGATGCGGATCGCGTTGCGCAGGCCATCGAGATCGTTGCCGATCGGCGTCATCTCAAACCGGTTGTCGTCGTCTCCGCGCTCGCGGGCGTGACGAACGATCTCGTTGCGGCGAGCGAAGCGGCGTGCGCGCAAACGCCGGATGTCGTGCGCGAGATCATCGCGCGCGTTCGTGCGAAACACGAAGACGTCGCGCGCAATCTCGTGCAGCACAAAACGGATTTCCTCGATTCGTTTCTCAAGCAGCTCGACAAACAGATCGCGGAGATCGACACGATTCTGCAAGGCATCGCACTTCTCGGCGAAATTACGCCGCGCGCAAAAGACAAGGTGATGTCGATCGGCGAGAAGCTTTCGTCGGTGCTGTTCGCGTACTCGATGATGATGCGCGGATTGCAGGGCGTCGTCGTGCGATCGGAAGACGTGATCTGGACCGACGATCGATTCGGTGGCGCTTCGCCGCTGAAAGAAAAAACGCGCGACGCCGCGATGTCGACGCTGTTGCCGATTCTCGATCGCAATCACATTCCGGTGATGGGCGGCTTTATCGGCCGCACGATCGCCGGCGCCACAACGACTCTCGGTCGCAACGGCTCTGACTACAGCGCCGCGATCGTCGCCGCCGCAATCAGCGCGGATGAAGTGCAGATCTGGACCGACGTCGACGGCCTGCTCACATGCGATCCGCGACTCGTTCCCGGCGCACACGTGATCGACGTGCTGTCGTTCGAAGAAGCCGCGGAGCTCGCGCAGTTCGGCGCGAAGCTGCATCCGAAAACACTCGAGCCCGCGGCGGAAGCAAACATTCCGGTGCGCGTGCTCAACACGCACAACCCGTCATCACCCGGCACGTTGATCACGAAGCAAGGCGCCGCTGTATCCGCGGGTCCGCGCTCGATCGCGCGCAAGAAACACGTGACGATGGTGCACGTCACCTCGAATCAGATGCTCGGCACGCACGGTTTTCTCGCGCAATTCTTCGACGTGTTCGCGAAGCTGCGCATCTCCGTCGATCTCATCGCGACGTCCGAAGTCTCGGTGACGGTGACGGTCGATGAGAAACACGACATCGAAGAGCTCGTGCATCAACTCGAGCAACTCGCGGACGTGAGTCTCGATGACGGCCAGTGCATCATCGCGGTCGTTGGACAGAACGTGATGTCCGATGCGCGCGTCGGCGCACGCGTGCTCGAAGCGCTCGGGCCGATGCCGGTGAAGATGATGTCGTTAGGCCGCAGCGGCCTCAATCTCAGCATCGTCGTCGCTGATTCGAACGCGGACATCGCGGTGAAAGCCGTGCATCACGCGTTGTTCGAATCGGCGGTGCCCGCATGAAGATCGCGATTCATGGCTACGGCAAGATGGGCCAGACGATCGAGCGCGTGGCGAAGGCCGCGGGCCACGATGTCGTCTGCATTCTCGATGTCGAGCGCAACGATCCGCTGAATGGTGCGGAAGCGCTGATCGATTTCTCTCACGCATCCGCACTCGATCACGCACTCGGCATCGCGTGCGACCACAAACTCGATCTTGTCATCGGCACGACTGGTTGGAATGAACGACTCGACGATGTGCGCGCGCGCATCGAAGTCGCGGGCATCGGGGCGGTATACGCGTCGAATTTTTCGCCTGGTGCAAACGCGATGTTCGCGCTCGCGCGCCGCGCCGGTGAGTTGTTCGCGCGCTTCCCGCAATACGAAGCAGGAATGGAAGAGCGTCATCATTCGCAGAAGAAAGATGCGCCGAGCGGTACCGCGCTGAAGATCGCATCGGAAGTGAAAGTGGGCAGCGGCGGGAAACTCGATCCCGCGATCGCGGCTTCGCGCGTCGGCGCGGAGTTCGGTCTGCACACGCTGTTCTTCGATTCGACGGACGATGTCATCGAGCTCTCGCATCGCGCGCGCGGACGCGAGGGATTCGCACGCGGCGCGATTTTCGCTGCAGAGCGCATTCGCGGGCGCAAAGGCCTGCTGCGATTCGATGAATTGATGGAGTAACGCATGTTCAAAGGTGTTGGTACCGCGCTGGTCACGCCGTTTCGCGAAAACGGAGCGCTCGATGAAGAGGCATTCGCGAAGTTCGTGGACTGGCAGATCGCCGAGGGAGTGAACTTCCTCGTGCCGTGTGGGACGACGGGAGAAAACCCGACGCTCACCGCCGGCGAACACAAACGCGTCGTCGAGCTGACCGTGAAAACCGCGAACGGCCGCGTGCCGGTGCTCGCGGGCGCGGGATCGAATTCAACGACGCGCGCGGTCGAGCTTACCGAACAAGCCATCGACCTCGGCGCCGACGGCATTCTCACGATCACGCCGTACTACAACAAACCAACCCCCGACGGCTTGCTGCGCCACTTCGGCGCGCAGGCGAATGCGATCGAGAAGAAGAAATCCGGCTTCCCGATGATCATGTACAACGTCCCGAGTCGCACGGGTCTGAACATGACCGCGGAGACGACGCTGCGCATGGCCAGCGAGATTCCGAACATCATCGGTGTGAAGGAAGCCTCCGCGAATCTCGAACAGATCCTCACGATTCTTCGCGATCGCAACGACGGCTTCCTCGTCCTCAGCGGTGATGACGCGTGGACGTTGCCGCTACTCGCGGTCGGTGCTGATGGCGTGATCTCCGTCGCGAGCAACGAAGTGCCGCGGCTCATGCGTCAGCTCGTCGATGAGCGCAGCGTGGCGGTGCACGAAAAGCTGCTCGCGCTGATGACGAACAACTTCATCGAATCGAATCCCGGTCCGGTGAAAGCGGTGTTGAAGATGATGGGCGTGATCCCGAGCGATTTCGTAAGACCGCCCCTCGCACCAGTGACGGATGCGTCGAGAAAGAAGTTGAAAGAGATCGTGCACGCTCTAAGTGGAGCGGCGGGCTCTTAGCCCGCCGGTTATTCACGATTCGGCGGGCTAAGAGCCCGCCGCTCCACACGTCATCGCAGTGCTTCTTCTAACGCCGTCGACGAATCTGTTTTCTCGTCGCGATACTTCACGATCATCGGCGTCGCGATCTGCAATCCATGCTGCTCCGCGAATGCGCCCTTCATCGGGCGCGCGCCCGGAATGACCACCGCGCCGAACGGAATCTCCAGCGGACGCTCCGGCGTCCTGCGATAAATCTGGCCGCGCACGACGTCGTACACCGGCGTCGATCCCGTGAGCACGACACCCGCGCCGATCACCGCGCGACCGCGCACGATCGTGCCCTCGTAAATCCCGCTGTTGCCGCCGACGATCACATCGTCTTCGATCACCACCGGCACATTGCCGACCGGCTCGAGCACACCGCCGATCTGCGCCGCCGCGGAGAGATGCACGCGCTTGCCGATCTGCGCGCACGAGCCGACGAGCGCATGCGAGTCGATCATCGTCCCTTCATCGACGAACGCGCCGACATTCACGAACGCAGGCGGCATCATCACCACGCTCTTCGCGATGAACGCGCCCCGGCGAATCGACGAACCGCCGGGCACGATGCGCACGCCGTCCGCGATCTTGAACTTGCGCGCCGGGATCGTGTCCTTGTCGATGAACGAGAGCGAGCCCGATGCAAACTCGGCGAGCTGGCCGAATTTGAACGCGGCGAGAATGCCTTCCTTCACCCACGTCTGCACCTGCCACACGCCATCGACGTCGCGCATCGCGGCGCGAATTGCGCCCTTCTCGAGCTCCGCGAGAAAGAGTCCGATCGTTTTCAGTGCCTCGGTACGATCGGCATTCGGCAGTGCCTTGACGCGGTCTTCGATCGTGATCATCGCGCGCAGTCTATCGCGTGCGAATGCGCTCGACGTCGCTCGAAAGCCACGGGCTCATTCGCAGCGCACGCGCAAACAACTCCTCGGCACGGCGCGTGTCGCCGAGCTTCAGAAAACAGGCGCCGAGGTTGATGTCGATCTCGGGACGTTCGCCGAGGGAGTTCGCGCGCTCGAACAACTCGATCGCTTGCGCGTAATCACCCGCGGCGTAACTTGCACTTCCCGCCGCGACGAGCGGACGCCAGTCGCCGGGGTACGTTCGCGTCGCGGCCGCGTCTTCGCTCAGCCGTCGCAACAGCGGCGCCGGTTCTTTTGCACGCAGCACAATCGCCTGCATCGTCGCATCGACCATGCGCAATCGACGTTCACCCTGATAACGCGCAAGCTCCGGAACGACGCACGCAACGAGCAACGCCGCGAGAATCGCGCGCTTCATGCGTCCCTCCACATGCGCCCGCTCGCGGCAAGCAGCAACAACGCGGTCTCAGGACGCTGCATCGGAAACCACGTCAACGCCGCGATCGCACCGCCGATGAGAATCGAAAACGCCGCGAGATCCGTTCGCGGGCCGCGCATCAACATCACGAATGCGGCGAGCAACGACAACGTCGCCGGAATCCCAAGCTCCGCCAGCGCCTGCAGATAGTCGTTGTGCGCCTGCGCGTAAGAACCGAGCAACTTGATGTTCACGAATTTAAGATCGGTGTGACGCGCGTACTCCGCGCCATACGTGCCCGCGCCGAATCCAAACAGCGGGCGCTCCGCCGTCATCGCCAGCGCCGCGCGCCACGGACCGAATCGATACGACAACGCTTTGTCGATTTGATGCGCGGTATCCATCGCGCCGAACGTGAACAGCAACACCGCGCCTGCTGCGAATGCGCGCGTGCGGAATCGCGGCAGGTACACGAGCGATCCGGCCGCGACGACAACGATCGGCGTGATGCTGCGATTGATCGCGAGCGTCGCGATGAGCAGAACGAGCAGCGCCCACAGGCCGATCGTCGTGCGCGTGAGGCGCGGCACGATCAGCAGGATCGCGAACGCGCAGATCAAGCCAAGGATGCCGGTGTTGCCGATCATGGCAGAGACCTGACCGCGACCACCTTTCGTCACGTACTGAAACGGCTGCGCGATGCTGAGGAACTGAACGATCGACACGATCGCATTCACCGCGGCGCCGATCAGAAACGCATTCGTCGTCCAGCGCCACGCGCGTTCCTGCGATGCCACGATCAACGGCACCGCCGCGAACACGAACATCGTGCGCAGTGCATCGACTGCAATCGCGCGATGCGGTGAGAAGAACGACGACGCGGCAATGCATGCGAACGCGATCGCGAGACAAATCGCGATTGCGCGGCGACGTCGCGTCCATTCGTGCTTCTCGATGCTCGGGGTGAACGCGAGCGCGGTCATCGCGATCGCAATGCCGATCATCACGACCAGCCGCTTCGGCGCGTCAAACGACGCGTCCGCGCGCGTGTCGACGACGAGCTGGGACAACGCAACCGTAATCGCGAAAACGGCCGGAGCGACGAGTCTCACACCGCGAATTATCGTCGCGTCGAAATCGGGATTTTCCTGTAGATGAATTCCGACATCACCGTTGCGGAAAAAAGGCCCTGTATTTCCACGATCAAACGTATGATCCCCGAAACTTTCCACTCTGAGACGTTCTTCCGTCCAAAAATAGAAACCGAACTGCCGCAGGAGGTACATATGCGCAATCGCGCATTGGTGTTCTGTTCGCTCCTTGTCCTGGCCATTCCGATCATCGCGAGGATCGGATCCAACGATGTGGTTCCGTCCGCCACATTGCTCTTCCCGTATTTCGAAACCAACGTCAGCAATCCGAACGGCGTGAACACGCTGCTGACGATCCAGAACGCGAGCGCGACGGCGATCCTCGCGCACGTCGTGTTGTGGACCGACTACGGCATCCCCACGACGAACTTCAACATCTACCTCACGGGCTACGACATCGTCACGCTCGACATGCGTGAGGTGATGCAGCGCACGCTGCCGGTCTCCGCGTCCGCGGGACAAGATCCGAACGACACGATCAGTAACAAGGGTCCGATGTCGCAGGACATCAACTTCGCGTCGTGCAGCGGCCTGCTTCCGTCGGTTCAGGACAACTTCCTGTCGCCGGATCTCCCCGCCGCGCATCGCGGACTACAGTCCATCGATTACTTCGGCCCGGGCAACTGCGGCGCATACGCGTACGGTGATGGCGTCTCGCGCGGTTTCGTGACCGTCGATACCGTCAACCATTGCACGTATCAGAGGCCCGCGGATGTCGGCTACTTCCAGAATGGCGCCGGCTCAGCGACGAACCAGAACGTGATGTTCGGTGACTACGTGATCAGCGATCCACAGAACGATCGCGTATTCGCCGACAACGCCGTGCACATCGAGGCCTCGGGATCGGATCCGCAAACGCAGTCGGGTCAGTACACGTTCTACGCGCTCTTCGCCGGCACGGGTGGCAAGGACAATCGCGAAGCGCTGCCGACCGCATGGGCCGGACGTTACTCCGCGAATCGCACGACGCTCGGCTACTGGCGCGATCCAGGACAGATCGTCACGCCGTTCCCATGCGGTGGTTCGCCGTCGGGCTTCCCGCTTCCGCAGAAACAGATTCGCGCGTTTGCGACGAACGGCAACACCGCTTCCGCGAATACGACGAATCGCTTTCCGATCGTCACGGGCGGCACACCGGCCAGCGGCGCGAACGGTCTCGGATTGACCGCGCCTCTCGGCTGGGTGTTCCTCAATCTCAATCTTCCGACCAACGAGATTCGCCAGTCGTGGATCACATTCGAGAACGATCCGGCGATGGCGCCGCTCGGCACCAAGGCCGGCTACACCGTCCCGGGCATCGCGCTTGGCCGCGGTACCACTGACGACAACCCGACGCTTCCGTAATGCGAGGACAGACGATCATGAAAAAATACTTCCTCCTCGTCATGCTTCTGATCCTCGCCGCGGCGCCGCTGCGCGCGGAGATCGACACCTTCGATCGCGTGCCCGCCGCGACGCTGCTCCTGCCGTACTTCGAGATCGATCTCGGTGAGCCGGGAAACGTCGATCACACATTCACGGTGGGCAACGTGGGCGCCTCGCCGGTGATCGCGCACGTCACGCTCTGGACAGATCGCGGCGTTCCGACGCAAACGTTCGACATCGCGCTCGCCGGCTACGACGTCAAGACCGTCGACCTCGGACAAATCTTCTGGAGCGGCGTCTTCCCGCAAACGACCACGAATGCATTCGCGTCGTGCAACGCGATGCTGCCGCCTGCACCACTCTCCGCTTCCGCGCTGCTCGCGTTGCAGAACGCACATCGCGGCGTGGCTTCGTCGCTGCTCAGCGGCAACTGCGGCGGACAGAATCATGGCGACAATCGCGTACGCGGCTTCGCCACGATCGACGTCACCAACGCCTGCACGACCGTGAATCCGAAAGCTGCCAACTACTTCGTGAACGGCGGCAACGGCATCGCGCGCAATGACAACGTGCTGTGGGGTGAATACGCCACGTACATCCACACACCGGCGATGGCTTACGGCGATGCGCTCGTGCCGCTCGAAGCGGATGCGAGCAACTCGAAGACGAACAACGACGCGAACGACGACTACACGTTCTATCGCCGCATGCGTGGCGACGCCGCCGACAACCGCGAGGCGCTCCCGCAGACCTGGACGTCTCGCTACTCGAATGCAGGCACGTTCACGCACACGCGCGCCGTCGTGTGGCGCGATCCGGGTCCGCAAAGCTCGTATCCGTGCGCATCACAGCCGAGCGGTCTCCAAACCGGTCAGATCGTCGTGTTCGACGAGGAAGAAAACGCGACGGCGTCGTGCAGCGCGCAGCTCGCACTGGCCGCGCAGTCGATCAATCTCGCCGACACGAACATCCTCAACGTGCCGTACCAGAACGGCTACGTCTACTACAACCTTCAGGGCCTGTCGACCCCTGCAGCGCCGAGTGAAGCGCCGCTCAACGCGCGCCGCCAGTCGTATGTGACGCACGTGCTGCGCACGGACAGCACTGCCGGTCAGATCGCCGGATCCCCGCTTGCCTCGATCAATGAGTTCGCGATGATTCTGCCGATCAGCTGCGCCGAGTGCGATGACGGCCTTGATAACGATGGCGACGGTCTCGTCGACTATCGTCAGGATCCAGGATGCCGCGGCAGCATCTACGGCGTCGAGCGTCCTGCCTGCAGCGACGGCATCGATAACGACGGCGACGGCTTTATCGATTACCCGGCCGATACGCAATGCTGGGGACCTTACGATCGATTCGAAGATCACTTCCACCTGGCTCCGAACGATAGTCCGAATCCGCAGTGCGACGACGGCATCGACAACGATCACGATGGCTTCATCGACTGGATGAATGATCCGGAGTGCAGCCTTAACGCATTCCGAGCCTTCGAAAGCTTTAATCAGTGCAGCAACGGCATCGATGACGATGGCGACGGCTTCGTCGACTATCCCGCCGATCCGAACTGCACGAGTCTGAACGACCCGACCGAACAGGTCTCACAGTGCGCGGACGGCATCGACAATGACGGCGACGGCCTGATCGACTTCGGTAGCGGCGCAACGAACGACAAGGGTTGCGATTCGATCGAGGACAACAACGAGACCAACGAAGCGTGCCGCGACGGAATCGATAACGATGGCGACGGCAACATCGATTACCCCGCTGACACTGGTTGCTCGTCGCCGCAGGACTTCACGGAAGAAAACCCGCAGTGCAATGACGGCATCGACAACGACGGCGATCTGAAGATCGATTACCCCGCCGATCCGGGTTGCGTCGACGCGCAAAGCAACAACGAACGCCCGCAGTGCAACGACGGCCTCGACAACGATGGCGATCTGAAGATCGACTTCCCCGCCGATCCAGGTTGCCGCAGCGCGTCCGACACCAACGAAGAGGATGAACCGCAGTGCAACGACGGCATCGATAACAACGGTGACGGGAAGAAGGATTACCCGAACGACCAGGGTTGCTCGTCGCCCGGCGACACGTTCGAAGGTCCGGATTGCAACGATGGCTTCGACAACGATGCCGACGGTCTCTCCGACATGAACGATCCCGGCTGCAGCAGTCCGCTCGATTTCAGCGAGTTCGCTGGCAGCACGAAACGCGGTTGCGCGGACGGCATCGACAACGATGGTGATGGTCTGCGCGACTATCCGGCGGATCCGGGTTGCTTCAGCGCGTGGGACGACATCGAAGGAAACGCCGCGGCCGCGGTTGCATCCGCAAACGTTCCAACGCTCTCACCGCTCGGTCTCGTACTCGCCGCCGCATTGCTCGCGCTCGTCGCGGCGATCGCGCTGCGCGGCTCTCTCGGATGATGAACACTCTCCATCTCACGAAGAAGGGGTGGCCACTCGGCCACCCCTTTTTTCTTGTTCTCTTCGCGGTCGTCGCGTGCACGCAAAACTCTGCGCCGAACGTTGCGCCGGTCACCGTGGTTGATGCGCGACCGGCCTGTCCTGTCTCGCAGCTCGCCACGTCTTCGCGCTTCACTGTCGAGCCGCTCGAAACCGGATTGCCGAAGCGCGGCCAGTGGCGCGATGGCTTCGACGTCGCGGACATGAATGGCGACGGCGCGCTCGATGTGCTGCACGGTCCCGCGCGCAAAGGCAATTTCCTTCCGGTCATTTTTCTCGGCGACGGCAAGGGTCGGTTCGCGCCGTGGAAAGAAGCGCACTTTCCGCCGCTGCCGTACGACTATGGCGATGCGAAAGCGGGCGACGTGAATGGCGATGGGAAGCTCGACATCGCCGTCGCCTCGCACCTTCGCGGACTCGCGATTCTCGTGCACGAAGCGAATGGCTCATACGCGCCGTGGGGCGAAGGTCTCGTGCTCGCGCGACAAGGCACGACCGACGAGCCGCCGTTCGCATCGCGCAGCATCGCACTCGTCGACTGGAATCTCGATCGCCGTCTCGATCTCGTCGCGATCGATGAAGGTCCGGCGCGACTCGCACTCGCGGCAGGCATTGCGCCTGCGAGCGGGTTCGCGCTGTTTCTCAATCGCGGCGGATTCTTTCAACGCATGGAAGGCGACTTGCCGGCACAGTTCTTCGGCCGCAGTCTCGCCATCGGCGACGTGAACGGCGATCGCCGTCCCGACGCGCTTGCCGGCACGGAAATCGCCGGCTTTCGGCGCCTGCTCTTCATCGGCACACGCGAGTCGTGGAAATCGCACCCGCTCGATCCACTTCCTCCGAACGCGGCCGTGACCGCAACGGCACTGCACGACTTCGATCGCGATCGCCGCGATGAACTGCTGTACGCCGCGCGCTTTCCATCGCGCGATGGGTTCTGCACGACGCTCGACGTTGCGGACTTGCATCGCGATGACACGATGACCGCGACGCTGCTGTGGTCGGAGAACTCGCGCAACACGATCGTCGCGATGCAGGCGATCGATCTCGATGGCAATTTGCAGGACGATCTCGTCGCCTTGCGCGATGACGGTGCGCTGCTGTTCTTCGCCGCGAGTGCAAACGGCTTCACGCGCGACATCACGATCGAACCTCCGCAATGGCTGCGCGGTTGCGAGGGATACGATCTGCATGCCGCGGACATCGATGGCGATGGAACGATCGAATTGATCGCGAGCTACGCGGGCGAAGGCGCGGGCTCATGCGCGAGCGGAGGCGGCTTCGCGGTGTGGCGAGTAAACTCGCCGCGATGATTCCGGCCGATCGACTCGCAACTGTCGAGCTCTCGCTCATCCGCCAGATCAACGCGCTCGCCACGCCGCTCTCCATCAACCTCGGCATCGGCGAACCGAACGTCGAGCCCGACGAGCGACTGCGCGAAATGGCGCGCGCCGCAATCACCACGTCGTGGCATTACTCGCCGAACGCCGGACATCTCTCGCTGCGCAGGAAGCTCTGCGAGAACACGCCGTACGATGCGAAGTCAGAAGTTTGCGTCACGGCGGGAACGCAGGAAGGACTCTTCTCCATCTTCACGGCATTCGTGAATCCCGGAGATGAGGTTCTCGTTCCGAATCCCGGCTTCCTCGTCTACGCCACACTCGCGCGCATCTGCGGCGCCACCGTCGTCACGTACGACATGGAGCCGCCATCGTGGCAGATCGATCTCGCGCAACTCGAGCGCAGGATCACGCCGCGCACGAAACTCATCATCGTCAACTCGCCATCAAATCCGCTCGGCTCCGTGACCGACGCCGCAACGTTGCAACACATCGCGAACCTCGGGCCGCTCATCGTCAGCGACGAGGTCTATCGCGAGATCTGGTACGACGCGCCGCCGGCATCGATGAGCGGCATGAGCGACAACGTGCTCGTGCTGAGCGGACTCTCGAAGAGCCACGCGATGACGGGACTGCGACTCGGATGGATTCACGCGCGCGAGGCGCTGATGAAAACGATCATCACCGCGCATCAGTACGTCGCGACGTGCGCATCGGTGGTTTCGCAGGCGCTCGCCGAATCGATCTTCAGCGATCCCGAATGGAACGCGCAGTGGCTGAACGGCATCCGCGCACAGTTCGCAACGCAGCGCGAAGCGGCGTTGTATGTGATCGAGCACGAGCTCGAATTCGAGATCGCGAAACCCGCGGGCGCGTTCTACGCGTTCGCCGCCATTCCCGCGTGCGATTCGATCTCGCTCGCGAAAACACTCGCCACCGATGCCGCGGTGCTCGTGATTCCGGGCGTCGCATTCGGATCGCACGGAGAGGGATTCATGCGCATCTCGTACGCTGCGCCGGTCGAGCAGATCACCGCCGGAATCGAGCGCATCGGACGCTGGTTGCGCGCAAACAACCGATGAGACACGCACTCGCGCTGTGCACGCTCCTCCTCGCCACCACGATGGCGTTCGCGCAAGCGGAGCCGGATTACTCGCAGTGGAATCGCATTCTCGCGACGTACTACAACCCCGCGCACGGGATGAAGTACGGCGCGTTGAAAGCGAAGGACGCGGCCGCGCTGCAAACGCTGCGACAGCAACTCGGCCGCGTGAACGTGAACGCGCTGAATCGCAAACAGCAGCTCGCGTACTGGATCAACGTCTACAACATCAACAGCGTCGCGACGATCGTCGAGAACTATCCGGTCGATTCGATTCGCGACATCTCCACCGATCCGATCATTCGTCTCAACGTGTTCAAGAAAGAGCGCGTGCCGTTCGGCAACGCACTGCTGTCGCTGGACGAGGTCGAGAACAAAAAGATTCGCGAAGGCTTCAAGGACGCACGCATTCACTTCGCGATCAACTGCGCCGCAAAGAGCTGTCCGCCGATTCGCACGGAGGCGTTTGCAGGCGCGAAACTCGACGCGCAACTCGATGATCAGGCGCGAAGGTTTCTCGCATCGCACGTGCGCTTCGAGCGCGACGGCGACGAGCTCACGATTCACACTACGAAGATCATGGACTGGTTCGGCGATGACTTCGATTCATGGGCCGGCGGTCGCATCGCGTTCATGAAGAAGTACATCAACGTGCCAGTCGCGAAGGAGTACGACGTCGAGTACGACGACTACGACTGGGCGCTGAACGACTGGAAGTGAAGCGAACGATGAGTGATGAGCGATGAACGATGAGCTGCTCGGCAAGGATGAGCGTTCACCGCAATGACATCATTCCGATCAACGTGACGTTTGCCACGCATTTCATCGCTCATCGCTCATCACTCATCGCTGGGTTCTCGCTTCGCACACAACTTGCACCGAACTACACTTCCCATGGCGGCGAATGCACATGAGCATGATGAGAGGCTTCCGATAGCGCCCGAGCGTGACTCCGTTGCGGCATCCGAGGTGTCGCTGTATCGGAACGTGCTGAAGATCAAACGCGATCACGCGCTCGAAGATCTCGGCATTTCGTTCTACGACGCTGAGACCACGATCCAGAGGTCGTTCAACGCCGATCAATATTTTCACGCCGCGTCGACGATGAAGCTCGCGGTGCTCCTTGGCGTGTTCCGTCAGGTCGATCGCGGTGAGTTGCAACTCGAAGCGCCCGTGCATGTGCGCAATCGATTCACGAGCATCGTGAATCAGGAGCCGTTCATGCTCGACCTCGGCCGCGACGCCGATCCCGACGTCTACGGTCACCTCGGCAAAACACTCACCGTGCGCGAGCTCGCGTACTGGATGATCACGAAATCCAGCAATCTCGCGACGAATCTGCTCGTCGACGTCATCGGCATTCAAACCATTCAACTCGCGCTCGACGAGCTTGAGATCGATGGCGTGCGCGTGTTGCGCGGCGTCGAAGACTCGCGCGCGTTCGCGGCGGGATTGAACAACGAAGTCACCGCCAACGGCTTGCTCAAACTCCTGCGCCTCATCGCCGACAACAAAGCGTATTCGCAGAAAGCATGCGATGAGATGCTCGATATCCTGCTCGATCAGCAGTATCGCAGCGGCATTCCGGCGGGCCTGCCGAAAGCCGCGCGCGTCGCACACAAAACCGGCAACATCTCCACCGTGCATCACGACGCGGGCATCGTCTATCTCGACGATCGCAAACCGTACGTGCTCGTGATCCTCACGCAGTTCCCCGCCGAGCAGGGACGCGGAACCGCGGTTGCGGAAGTTTCACGCGATATCTTCAACGCACTGGCGGATAGCGTGTATGAGTAGTGGTGTGGTGACGGAAAACAAAGTCCTCAAAGTCGTCGATGCGTTCGATCTCGATGATGAATTGCGCGCGGCACTGAAACCCGGATCGATGGTGCACGACGTGGACGGACGACGCCATCGTCTGCCGCGCTACTTCTACGAGATCCCCTCGCACGACGTGGCGATGAACACACGCCTGACGCCGCACTTCGGTCTCAACGAATTCATTCTCACAGATCTGAAGGAAGCGCAGCGATTGCAGCAATGGCCGCGCTACATCCCGTGCGCGGTGCGTATCCTCGCGTTCTATCTCGAGCAGTTCCGCAATACCGTCGGTGCGTCTGTCCACATCGCGGTCAATGGCGGATATCGATCGCCCGCGCACAAACTGTCGAGCCACGCCACGGCGCACATGTGGGGCACCGCCGCGGACATCTATCGCATCGGCAACTCGATTCTTAAGACGAAGGAACTGATCGAGAAGTTCAACGACATCGCCGAAGACCTCAGCGATGACGTGCATGTGCTGCCATACGGTCACATAACCGGCAAGAACGCCGACGATCACGTTCATCTCGACCTCGGCCTCATCACACTGATCCCTCGCGAGATCAGCGAGGACCGCATGGAGCAGCCGCAGGAAAACCGCCCGCGCTTCGCGTTCGAAGAGCGACGGCGCAAAGACCGCCGCGCGGCGACGCCTAACGAGTAGCGCCTAACGCGCACGCAAACGGAGCGCCAGCATCCTGCCGGCGCTCCGTTACTCCGATTTCACCCACCTTCCTCGGAACCTCCATTCCGCAGGCCCAGCCTTTGCTTTGGTGCCTTTTGCTGTCGCAGTCCAACAACGAAATTTCCGAGGTTCCATGCTGCCTCCAGAATTGAAACGCGAGCTCGACAGTGAAGTCGCGCGGGCGAAAAGAACGTGGCTCGAAATGCCCGTCATGGGAATGGAGTCCGAGTTCAACGTCTGGCTCGATGAAGTCGAGATCAATCCGGAGACGTACTGGAAGCACCCGAGCGCGTTCATCGATCGCGAGTTGCTGAAGCGGGAAAAAACTTCCCTGCAGCTACCCACCGGTGGCGCGGTTTACTTCGATCGCGGCGTCATCGAAGTCGTCACACCCGTCATCGAGCTCGCGCCATCCGCCACCGCGCGTATGGTACGCAACCTCTGGGAGCAGATCGGATTCGTGCGCGATCAGCTCACGAAATGGGGCAAGCAGAACGGACACACCGTTCGGCTCAAGGCGTACAGCACGCACTACAACATCTCGTACGAGATCCCGAAATCGCAGCAGAACCGCAATCGCAACATCCAGAAGCTGGCTCTGCTGCTCGCGTACATCCTGCCGGTGCCGGTGATGCTCGCCGCATCGAATCGGCGTTCGACCGGTGTCGGCGTGCGGCCGCGCGGCAACCGCATCGAGATCACCGTCGACTTCACTCCCGATCCCGGTCTCATGATCGCGAGTGCCACGCTCATCGTCGGCATCGTGCGCGAAGTGATGTCGTGGCCGACGTACGATCTCTCGCTGCTCGAGAAGCTTCCGATTCCCGTGATCGCCGGCGTCGTTCCCGGCAAGCACACGACGCGCAAAGGCTGGCTCACGAAAGACTTTCATTACGAACAGAGTCCGTACACGAGCGACATCAATGCGCCGCTGTGGACGACGCAGTTCGGCGACAAGAAATCGCTGCGTGACATCGGCCGCGAAACGGCGTGGTACTTCCGGCGCTCGATTCGCCGCTACTCCGATCCGTTTTCGTTCCGCCTGCTCTTCGCGGTGCTCGATGGCCGCGCGCCGTCGATGCTCGAACTGGTGGATCGTCCGAGCGCGTACGACGACGTCGGACGTCTCTGCAAATGGGGCATGGTCATTCACGAGCTGAAGACGTACGAGTCGGAGATGCGACTGCTCGAGCCATCGCGCGAATGGAACCCGCAGTCGATCGATGAGTACGTGCTCGAGCGCCAACAGGCGCGCGAAAAACATCAGCAGGAGATAGCGAACGTGAGCGCTCACGAGCCGCGCGTGCGCACGAGCGCGGTGCACGCGCACGATGCGAAAGCATCCGCGCCCGCGGCATTACTCGATGATTTGCGTTCGCATCGCGGTGTGGCGCAGAAAGCAGCGCTGTCGCGACGTCGCACGGATCGCCCGGGCAAGCTCGTTCCGAAGCGCCCCTCTCCCTATCTCGATCGTCGCGCGATCTCACTCCTCGGCCACTCGCACCACGACGGCAAAGTCACGCAGGAACGTCGCAAGATCAACGAGCGTCGCCGCAACAACTTCGCCATTCCGTTCCCCGATCGCCGCTTAACTCGATCGGCTTATGAGCAAGTGTTTCTAAAGTTAGTTTCGGGCGGACGCCTGCGCATGGGCAGCGAGATGTACACGCCTGTCGGAATGAAGGGCTGGTATCACGCCATCTTCCGCCGCGACTCCGATGGCGCCGAACGGCTGCTGACGATCGATCAGTTGCTGAAGAAGATGAATGACTGGGTCTAGGCGGCGATGTGTTGCTACGGTCGTCGCGTGTGGGCGGCGGCGGCGTGAGAACGAGCGATGAGTGATGAGTGATGAGTGATGAACGGTGGTGCTAGCAACACGTTCGTCGAGCTGGCGACGCCGTTCATCATTCATCACTCATCACTCATCATTCGTTACTTCGCCCTTCGGTCCCAGTCTTCGCGCAACGCTTTTCCCGGCGATCGATCCTTCAGTCGTGGTCTCTGCAGAATCGTTCCGAGCAGATCCGCGACGCCCCACGAAAAGAACGTCACGGCGGCGATGGTCACCAGATCAGGGATCGAGTGAAGGCCGAGCAAAAGAAAGAGCGTGATCGGGACGGCGAAGCCCATCACGATCACGCCGATGAGGAGTCGAATACCGGACACGCG
This sequence comes from Thermoanaerobaculia bacterium, assembly GCA_051953135.1. Lineage (GTDB taxonomy): Bacteria > Acidobacteriota > Thermoanaerobaculia > Gp7-AA8 > Gp7-AA8 > QHVT01. Next base: position 19,608 of record JBQCJC010000103.1, read on the forward strand.
TCGCTATTGAATCACATCAACGCGCCGCATCGGCAACGTCGACACTCACCGCACCCGCGTCCGCAATCCGATTGTCCACGCGGTTCTGAAAATCCTGCTCGAAGTTGCGCACTTTGCTCACGTATTGACGCGTCTCGCTGAACGGCGGCACGCCATTGAATCGCTTCACGTTTCCCTCCCCGGCGTTGTAGGCCGCGATCACCTTCGTCTCATTGCCGTCGAATCGCTCGTGGAGATACTTCAGATACTTCGCGCCCGCCGCGATGTTCTGCTGCGGATTCGTGAGATCGCGCGCGCCCATCCAGCGTCCCGTGCGCGGCACGAGTTGCATCAAACCAATCGCGCCCGCACCGGAACGCGCCGTCGGCTTGAAGCGCGACTCGGCCTGCACCATCGCCGCGACGAGCTCGGGGCGGATGTTGTTCTTCTTCGCTTCCTTGTAAATGATCGAACCGAACGGCACTTCCTTGTGGAAGAAGTCCTGACGCACTTTCTCCGTGACGATGGTCATCGTCTGCTTCGGTGCATCCGCAACCGCGGCGAGTGGAGAGGATGTCGCGCTCTCGACACCCGTCGTCACGCCGGTCGCGACCTGCTTCGCAATCGATTCCGCGGCGCGAAGATCTTTCGCGAGCGCGTCATCGAGACCGCCGTTCTGCGGCGACTGCGCGATCGCGGATTGCGGGTCCTTGTCGTTCGGCGACAGCTGCTGCTGGGCCATGCGCATCGGAATGCCCATTCCGCCGATCGCGAGCGATGCGCCGAGGGCCCAGGTCGTGTATTTCTTCTTCAGCCCTGCGAAACGACGAGGCTTCACCGCCTCCACTTCGCGACGAAGTTGCGACCGGTCAAAGTTGTCGAGAAAGCGCTCCTGATACGGCCGTCGGGTTTTCAACTCCCCCATCGTCGTCGTCCTCCTGGTCGTTACGTGACACTTATTTGCAATCAGGAGACCACGACAAACTGCTGAGCGAATACGACTTAGCTCAACCGTATTCCATTGGTTTGGCCTGGTTATTGATATCCGTCTACAATGCGCGACCGATGCGAAGACGAGCCTTATTCGTATTCGCGGTCCTTTTCGCCCTGAATGTGCAGGGCGCGGGACTCGACGCTCCCGAGGCGCTGACACCGAATCAGCCGCTCCTCGGATGTCCCGAGTTCTCCTCGGCCGCCACGCCGGCACCGGACCGCGACCCGTTCCTGCAGCGCATGCTGCGGTACGCGAAGCTCGCGCTCTCGCACCGCGTGTCCGGCCTCGCCAGCTACTACTCGACCATCTTTGATGGCAGAAAGACCGCGAACGGCGAGGTCTACCGCAACGCGAAATTCTCCGCCGCGCACCTCACGCTTCCGCTCGGCACGTGGATCGAAGTGACGTCACGCGCGACAGGACGCACGTTGCGCATGCGCGTGAACGATCGCGGGCCGTACGCGAAGAAGTTCTGCCTCGATCTTTCGCAAGCCGCGGCGCGCTACCTCGGCGTCGATCGCGCGGAAGATCGTCACGTCGACATCAAGATCATCGCGCTGCCGGGAGAAGACCCGTTGCCGGATCAGGAAGTCGGATCGGCGCCCCAGGTCGCGACCACGGTGAGTCACTAGCCCGGGATCGTGAAACAAAACACAGCGCCATCGCCCAGTCCCGCGCTCTCCACCGTCAACTCTCCGCCGTGGCTTTCGATGAGCCGCTTCGCGAGATAGAGACCGTATCCCGGCCCGCCGCCGCGTTGCTTTTCGAGTTTGCTCATCCCGCCGAGCTCAAAGATCTGATGCACGTAGCGCGGATCGATGCCGATGCCGTTGTCGCGCACGCACAAACGTGCGCCACTCTCATCCTCGCTGCATTCAATCGCGATCGTGCGCTGACCTTTCGGCTGATCGTTGAAGAACAGCGCATTCGCGATGATCGCGCCGATCGCCTCGCGAATCTTTTCGGGATCGACGTTCACTATCGGAAGATCGGATGGAAGATCGACGCGCACGCCGCCTTCCTCGATCTGGAAGTTGTATTTGAGGATCACCTCTTCGACCACTTCGCGCAGCGGCGTTGGCTTGCGCGCGTTGGGGCGCGACAGCAGCTTCACCATGTGCGACATTTCGTCGAGCACGCGCTTCATGTACTGCGCACTCGAGCGCACGCGGCGCAGGAAGTCCTGCCCTTCGTCATCGAGCTTGTCGAGGTAATCGCTGAGCAGAAGATCGCTGAATCCGTCAACCGCGAAGATTGGCGACTTCAGGTCATGCGACAGAACGCTGAAGAAGCGGACCAGTTCCTCCTGCGTCACGGGCCGCTCTGCCGCGGGGGTCTGCTCCAGCGCTTCGATACTGCACCTCCAGAGCCTGGCGTTCGTGCAACGGCCGTACCCGCCGGGCTCACCGCTTTCTGAATGCTGCGATCTGCCCTGCGCCCGCGATCTCCGCGGTGCCGTCGCTCTCGATCACCAGGGCCGTCTTCGTCGGTAATCCGAGTCCAAGCTCGACATCGGGCAGCGACATCAATCGACGAAGTCCGGTGTCGCTCTCCGGATCGAATGCATTGTCGATGACCGTTCCGGCGAGCCAGTTCAATCCTGCGATCGCCGAGTTGCCGCGCGCATCGAGTGCGTGTGCGCCGAACGACGATGCAGCCGCGCCGATCGCCGCGATCACCGCACCGTTCGACGCCGCATCACGCAACGCAATCTCCGCGGGCGATTCGCGCAGCGTGTTGAGAAGATTGTTCGTGAGACCGCCGCCGAGGTAGATCGCGCCGGCGGAAAGGATCGTGTTGAGATTCTTCTGCCGGCGATTGTCGCGGCCGCGATAAATCGGAACATTCACCACTTCGATCGACGGATCGATCCCGCGCAGATACGTTCCGAAATGCGTCGCGTACTCCGCGGATCCCGATGCCGTCGGCAGGAATGCGACCGTGCGCCGATCCGCGGGCATGCGCGACAACATCAGCTCATCGAACTCTCGCGTCTCGCCGAACGAAAACTCGCCGCCGCCGATGAGCAGCAGCGTCGTGATCGGAGTGGCGAGGTGCAGCGAGAGCTTCATGACACGCATCCTACAATGCGCATTCGATGAAGAACGTCGCCATCGTCGTCGGAGGAACATCGGGACTCGGCGCCGCGATCGCCGAGCTGCTGCGCGAAACGATGCGCGTCGTGACCGTCTCGCGTCGCGACGAAGCCGATGTTCGCGGCGATGCATCGCACGCCGAGACCGTGCAGCGCGCGATCGAACACGCGTCGAGTCTCGGCAGCATCACGCTGCTCGTGAATTGCGCGGGACTCGGCATCTACGGTCCCGCGGGCTCTTACAGCGAAGACGACATTCGCGCGATGCTCGATGCGAATCTCGTCGCGATGATCGTGTTCAGCGACGCGCTGCTGCCGCGCTTCAAGGAACACGGCGGCACGATCGTCAATGTGTTGTCGACCGCCGCGATCGTCGCCAAGCCGAACGAGAGCGTCTACTGCGCCGCGAAATGGGGCGCGCGCGGCTACACCGAAGTGCTCAAAGCCGAAGCGAAAGGCAGCAAAGCCCGCGTGATCTCCATCGCACCGGGCGGAATGGATACACCGTTCTGGCCACAGCATCGCGACGGATTCATGGATGCGCGCGAAGTGGCGAAGGTTGTGGTGAATGCCGTGTTCAGTGCGGTGAATGTGAATCACGTCGTGATTGAGCGATGAAAGATGAGCGATGAGCGATGAACTGCATCGCTAGAGCCGCACTTCGTGACGTGACGTCATATCGAACGATTCGACGCTGGCTATGACGTTCATCGTTCATCGCTCTTCTCTCATCTCTCGGGCGCAGCGATAAACCTCGGCTGTCCCCACGCCATCTTCCCATTCGAATCAATCACCTTCGCACGCACATACACTTCATCGCCGCGAATCGCATACGTCGCGTTTGCACCCTCGGTCTCCTGCAGCACGCGACCGCCGCGTCCGATGAACTGCACGCGATAGTGCGCGCCGTTCTTCTCCTTCACCTTCACTTCGATCGACTTGTCGTTCGCGATGAGATCGACGAGCTCCACTCCGGTCGACGCGTAGAACTCACCGCGCGTGATCGCATCGAGAAGCGCCGCGCGCTCGCGGGATGCGCTGCGCACCACAATCCACGCCTTGCCCGGCGGCGCGATGTCCGTGTCCCACGGACGCTTCAGATGATGTGAGTCATAGACGCCGATGCCCCAGATGCGTTTGCCGGACGTCAGCAGTTCATCCCACATCGACTCGACGGAAGGCGGTCCCTGCATGTTGACGTACGGATGACCGCTCGCGATCTCGAGCAGCGTCGCACCTTCGACCTTCTTCAGCTCCTCCGCGCCGAATGCCCAGCCGAAGTTCGGATGATTGATCGCCGCGATCCCGCCGCCTTTGCGAATTGCGTTGACGTTGTTCTGCAGCACATCGACAACCGTTTCGCCCTTCTGCGGCGCGACCGGCTCCTTGATGTTGATCGCGATGAGATGCAACGGCTTCTTCGGCAATCGGTCGGTGACTTCTTCACCATCGATCAACACGATCCCTTCGATGCCATCGACGCGAGTGATCTTGTCGTGATCGCTGATGACGAGAAAGTCGTAACCGTGATCGCGGTACCAGCTCACCACCTCGGATGGTTGCGAGTCGCCATCGCTCATCGCGGTGTGCGTGTGCGTATTGCCTTTGAGCCACAGAACGGACGCGAGAAGCGCGACAATGATCGGCATCGTCCGAAATCGTAAGGCAGGAGAGGTTTGATGCGACTGAAACTCGTGGCCCTGTCCCTCGTGTTGTGTCTCTTCGCAAATGCGCAGGAGAAGACCGCCCCTGTACAACCGAATCAGGCGCCGACGCCGGAGATGTTCTGGCAGGCGTTGCTCACCGGCAACAAGCAATTCGTCGCGGGCAAACTGACGTACGACAACCTCGCGCAGGAACGACGTCAGCTCGCGGACAATCAGTTCCCGCCGATGACGATCCTCTCGTGCTCGGACAGTCGCGTCCCGCCGGAGCTCGTCTTCAATCAATCCCTCGGATCGCTGTTCATCGTGCGCAGCGCCGGCAACGTCACCGACGAGCTCGGCCTCGCATCGATCGAGTACGCGATCGCGCAGAACTGGACGATGCTGATCGTTGTGCTCGCGCACGAAGACTGCGGCGCGATCAAAGCATCGATGGGACAAGCCGATCCCGTGAGCCCGAATCTGCTGGCGCTCGTGACGCGCATCCGCGGCTCGTTCTACGGGATCAATTGGGATCCCAAGAATGATGTGGATGTACGCAAAGCAACGATCGCGAACGCGAAGTTGTCCGCCGCCTCACTGCTCGCGCAGAGCGTGATCGTGCGGCAGGCAGTGGCGGCGGGAACGGTGAAGATCGTGGTCGCGTACTACTCGACCGCAACGGGTGTGGTGGAACGAGTGGAGTAAGTGGAGCGGCGGGCTCTCAGCCCGCCGGGAATGCTCGCACAAACGAAAACGGCGGGCTGAGAGCCCGCCGCTCC
>JBQCJC010000104.1:0-5954 GCA_051953135.1 Thermoanaerobaculia bacterium
CCTCGGACAAGCATTCTTCGCATGCGCGCGTCGTCGGTACAACCACGACCACTTCGTCGTCGCGACGGAACGCATTCACGCGCTTGATCACGAGGAAGATCGCGAACGCGACGATGAGGAAGCTCATAATCGCGTTGAGAAACAGACCGTAATTCAGCGTCACGGCGCCTGCTTTCTGCGCGGCATCGAGCGTCGGCAGCGATGGACCTTTCAACGTGACGAATTTGTTCGTGAAGTCGATGCCGCCGGTGATGAGCCCGAGGGGTGGCATGAGCACGTCCTTCACGAGGGAATCGACGATCTTCGCGAATGCAGCGCCAATGATCACGCCGACGGCGAGGTCGACCACGTTTCCCTTGATCGCGAATTCTCGAAATTCTTTGAACATGCACAACGCTCCTAGTCGTTTCGGCAAAGTCTACGCCGTTGTCTTGCGATAGCGCAGTACCGCCAGCGAAAGAATCACCACCGCGAACGCCACCAGAAACAGCATCGGCGTGGCGATCTCGCTGAGTCCCGCGGCTTTCACGAGGATCGCGCGCGAGATCGTCACGAAGTGCCGCACCGGATTCACGAGCGACACGGTCTTCACCCACGGCGCCATGCTGTCGATCGGCGTGAACAAGCCGCTGAGCAGCAGATAGCCGGTCATGATGAAGAACGTGACGAACATCGCCTGCTGCTGCGTTTCGACGGTGGTCGAGATCAGCAATCCCACGCCTAACGCAACGAGCAGATAAATCGCGGCAGCGGCAAAGAGCAGCAGCAAACTGCCGCGCATCGGAATGTCGAACACGAGTTTGCCGACGACAAGACCGATCGTGAGATCGATGAGCCCGAGACACCAGAGCGGGAAGAGTTTTGCGGCGATGAATTGACCGCGCGTGATGGGCGTGACGTTGAGCTGCTCGAGCGTGCCGAGCTCTTTCTCGCGCGCGATGTTCTGCGACGACAGCAGCGTTCCGATGAGCGTCACCAGCGCGACAAGCACGCCGGGCACCATGTAGTGACGATAGTTGAGCGACGGGTTGTACCAGCCGCGCGCGCGCACTTCGAGTCGCGCATCGCCGCGCATCGGCATGTCTTTCACGTTGCGCACGTTTGGCCGCAGTTCCGCGCCTAACGATTGCGAATACGCCGCGAAGATGCGTTGCGCGTACGACTGCACGATACCCGCGGCCGATCCTTTCTCCGCGTTGAGCACGATCTGCACGGGCGCACGACGCTCGCGCACGAGCGACGATTCGAAGTCGCGCGGAATCACGAGCACCATCGTCACTTTGCCGTCGAGCAATTGGTCGTTCGCCGCGCTTTCCGATGACGCGCGCTCGACGTCGAAGTTGCCGCTCGCGGCGAAGCGATTGATGAGTCCACGCGATGTGCTCGTGTGATCGTGATCGACGACGGCCATCGGCGTGTTGCGAATGACGAACGTCGCGGCGTTCACGAGAATCAGTAACTGCACGATCGGGATGACCAGCACCTGCGCGAGCGTGGTGCGATCGCGCACGATGTGCAGCACTTCGGCGCGCGCGAGAAAAAGAATCCGTCGCATGACTTACTCCAGCCTTTCGGAGAACGAGCGCGTGCTGAGTGTGAGAAGAATCAGCGCCATCGCCGCGAGGATCAGCGTTTCCTGCCACAGGTATTCGAGCCCGACGCCCTTGAGCATGATGCCGCGCGCGATGAGCACGAACCATTTCGCCGGAACGATGTTCGCGAGCATGCGCAGCGGCAGCGGCATACTTTCGATCGGAAACACGAAGCCGCTGAGCATCATCGTCGGCAGCATCGTGCCGAGCATCGCGCCGGTCATGGCTACGCGCTGACTCGACGTGCGCGACGAGATCAACACGCCGAGGGAGAGCGAGACGAGGATGAAGAGCAGTCCTTCGGCGAGCAGCAGCACGATGCTGCCGTGAAACGGAATGCGGAACACGAGCTTCGCTTCGGCGAGCACGCCGAGCACCGCGGCGAATCCGATCACGAGATACGGCAGAACTTTTCCGATGATGATCTGCCAGGGACGCAGCGGTGAGACAAGCAGCGTTTCCATCGTGCCGGTTTCTTTTTCGCGCGCGATCGTGATCGCGGTCATGAGGCACGAGATGATCGTCAGCACGAATGCGATCAGTCCGGGCACGAAGAGATTCTTCGATTCGCCCGTGGGATTGAAGCGCATGCGCCCGCGCGGAATGATCTGCAGCGAGCCTTCGCGCGCGCGTGTCTCGCGCTCGAAGTTCATGACGATGTTGCGCGCGTAACTTTCGATCGTCGCGCCGGTGTTCGGTTCGGTGGAGTCGGTGATGATCAACAACTTCGCGGTGGTTCCGTTCGCGAGTTTCTCCGCGAAGCGCGGCTCGAACACGATTGCGGCTTGCGCGTCGCCGCGTTGAAAGAGACGATCGAGCTCGTTCGTGTTCGGCAGCACGGCGATCGTGCGAAAGACTTTGCCCGCGGTGAGACGGCCTCGCAGTTTCAGCGTCTTCTCGTCCGGTCTCGGATCGACGATCGCGATGCGCACGTCATTGACGTCAGTGCGAATGGCGTAGCCGAAGATGATGACCTGCACGACCGGCAGCAGCAGCAGCACGAACAGCGTGCGTTTGTCGCGCAGGATGTGGAACGTCTCTTTGCGCAACAGCCCGAGGAGTCGCTTCATGCTTTTTCTCCGGCGGGACGCGCGAGTCGCACGAAGACGTCGTCCAACGTCTGCTCGCCGAATTTCTGTTTCAGCTCCGATGGAGTTCCGAGTGCATCGATGCGGCCGTCGACCATGATCGAGATGCGATCGCAGTACTCCGCTTCATCCATGTAGTGCGTCGTTACGAGCACCGTCGTTCCGCTTTGCGCGGTTTCGTAAATCAACTCCCAGAATTGCCGCCGCACGATCGGATCGACGCCGCCCGTCGGCTCGTCGAGGAACACAACTTTCGGTCGGTGCAGCAGTGCGACGCTGAATGCGAGCTTCTGCCGCCAGCCAAGCGGAATCGATTTCACGCGCGTGTTCGCGGCGTGCTCGAGCTCGAGTCGCGCGAGCATCGCGTGCGTGCGTTGTTTGATCTCCGCGTCGCTGAGGCCGTAGATGCCGCCGTACAACGTCGCGTTCTCGCGCACGGTGAGATCTTCGTAGAGTGAGAACTTCTGGCTCATGTAGCCGATCGATTGTTTGATCTTTTCGCTTTCCTTCGCGACGTCGAATCCAGCCACGCGCGCGCTGCCGCTGCTCGGCGCGAGCAGGCCGGTGAGGATGCGAATCGCGGTCGTCTTCCCCGCGCCGTTTGCGCCGAGAAAGCCGAACACTTCGCCAGGTTTCACATCGAACGTGATGTGATCGACGGCCGTGAATGTGCCGAAGGTGCGCGTGAGTTCTTTTGCGGTGATCGCGAAGTCGCTCATGACAATCGCTCCATGAACGTGTCTTCGATCGTGGCGCGCGTGGGCTCGATGTTCGCGTTGATGTTTCGCTGTGCGAGAAACGAATGCAGTTCGTTTGCGATCGACGTCGCATCGGCGTCGCGTTCATCGGTGTAGTGCAGCGCTTCGCCGAACGGGAAAACCGTGTGCACGTGCGGGAACTCGCGCAATGCAAGCAATGCGCGGTAACGCTCGCTCGCACGAATCGCGAGCAGTGGTCGTGCGAACGATTGCGTGAGCGCGTGCGGCTCGTCGATGGCGAGGAGTTTTCCTTTGTCGATCAGCGCCACGCGATCGCAGCGATTCGCTTCGTCCATGTACGGCGTCGAGACGACGATTGTGAGTCCGTCGCGCTTGAGTTCCTGCAGCAAGTCCCAGAATTCGCGGCGCGAGACGGCATCGACGCCCGTTGTTGGTTCATCGAGCAACAGCAGTTCGGGTTTGTGCACGAGCGCGCACGAGAGCGCGAGCTTCTGCTTCATGCCGCCGGAAAGCGCGCCTGCACGACGATCGCGAAACGGTTCGAGTTGCGAGTAAATCGGTTTGATGCGTTCGTACTCGGCTTGGATCGTGGTGCCGAAGACATTCGCGTAGAAGCCGAGATTTTCTTCGACACTGAGATCGGGATAGAGCGAGAAACGGCCGGGCATGTAGCCGAGGAGTGGCCGCACGTTCCACAGTTGTTTCACGACATCCTTGCCCAGCACCGTCGCGTGACCGGAGTCCGGGATCATCAGCGTTGCGAGGATGCGAAAGAGCGTGGTCTTGCCCGCGCCATCGGGACCGATGAAGCCGAACAGTTCTCCGTCCTGCACTTCGAACGTGACGTCATCGAGCGCGGTGGTCGCGCCGAATTTCTTCGTCACGTGATCGACATTGACGGCACTCATTTGCCTGCGACCTGATTCGGGAAATCGACATCGGCGGGCATGCCGATCTTCAGCAGACCATTCGGATTGCCGACGCGAATCTTCACGGCGTACACGAGATCCGCGCGTTCTTCGCGCGTTTGAATCGGCGTCGGCGTGAACTCGGCGTCGGACGAAACCCAGGTGACGGTGCCGTCGACGGCGGTGCGCTTCTTGTCGCCGGTATCGACCGTGACGCGCGCGCTTTGTCCGACGCGCACGCTCGAGAGTTGCGTCTCAGTGACGTACGCGCGCACTTCGACGCTGCGCAAATCGGCGATGCGATAAAGCGGCGCGCCGGTCTGCGTGACTTCGCCCGCTTTCGCGTACGTCGCGAGCACGGTGCCGTCGATCGGATTCGTGATCGTGCCGTTCGCGACCTGCTCCGCGACTTGCGAGATGCGCGCTTCGGTGACGTTCATCTCGCGGCGAATCGATTCCTGTTGCGCGCGCGCTGCGGCGATTTGTTCGCCTAACACTTTGTAATCGCGCTCGGCCTGATCGAGTTGCGGCGCGGTTGCGGCTTGTTTCGCGAAGAGGCGGCGTGTGCGGTCGTAGTTGCGTTTCGCGATCGCGCGCTGCACGTCGAGCGCTTTGATCTGCTGCTGGACTTCATTGATGCGCGATGCCGAGACATCGCGCTGCGAGCTGATCTCGCGTTCCTGCAATCCGAGTCGCGTCGTTTCGATCGTGCCGACGATGGCGCCGGCCGCGAGCTTGTCGCCTTCGTGCACGCGCAGTGCTTCGATGCGTCCGCTCGCTTCCGCGCCGACGACGACCTCCGTCGCTTCGACGTTGCCGTATGCATCGGGCTCTGCTTGTTTGCGGCACGCGGCCGTGAGCGTGAAGAGAACGAGGGCTGCGGTGATGAGGATGCTTCGCATTTACTGAATCTCCACTCCGAGGATGGTGAGGACGCGGGCCTGGGATTGCGCGAGGGCCACGCGATGCGTTGCGCGCAGCAGTTGCGCCTCGAGCACATCCGTTTGTTTGTCGACGTACTCCGCGGCGGTGACGACGTGCTCGTCGAAGCGCACGCGCGTTTCGTGTTGAATCAATTCGCGCAGAGCGACGATGCGATCATCGTCATCGCGGATCGCCTTCAGATGCGCGGCCATCGCCACGTCGCTTTGAATCGCGCGCTCGAACGTACGCGCGAGCGTCGCTTCATCGGCATCGAGTGAATCCTGCTGCAATTCGATCGCGCGCTTGTCGCGATCGCGCGCGCCCCAGTCCCACGGCTTCCACTGCACGCGCACGCCGGCGATGAAGTACGGATTGAGCTCGTTGTCGAGAAAGTTGTAGCCCGGCTTGCCGACGCCCGCGCGTCCGTACGCGGAGACGAACGGTTTTTCATTCGACGCGACGAGCGCTTTCTGCGCTTCGAGCCGCGCGCGTCCACGCTCGAATTGCGCAAACTCGGGGCGCATGCGCAGCGTGCTCGCGTCGCGCGTCGCTTGGGCGAATGCATCATCGAGTCGCGGCAGCACGAGCGTGTCGTCGATGTTGTACTGCTGCCCCGTGAGCTCGTACAGACGCAGCAGCGCGGCTTTGCGGTTCGCGCGCAGCTCCGCGCGTTCCTCGTTGCGTTGCAGCAACGTCGCTTCGATCGATGCGGCGTCGCCGGGC
>JBQCJC010000105.1:0-5403 GCA_051953135.1 Thermoanaerobaculia bacterium
GCTTCCGCCTCGGCCAGCAGCAAATCCAGACGCACCGGTTTCACGAGCAGGCGATCGGCTTTGATCCATCGTCGTTCGCCGTCGCTTGCGAGCGTGAACACCATTCCGGTCTCGCTCGTGAGATCGCTCGTGAGGACGATCGGCACTTCGGGCTTCGCGTTTTTGAAGTGATGCGCGAGCACGATTCCGGCGTCGGGGTGCTGCATCATCAGGTCGATGATCGCGAGATCGACATCCTCGCCGCGAAACAGCGCCTCGGCTTCATCCTCGGTTTCTGCAGTGAGCACTGAGAAACCCGCGGCGTTGAACGTACGCGCGTACGACGCGAGCACGCGCTTGTCGTTATCGGCGAGCAGGATCGTGGTCATACGGCGTCCTCGCGTTTTTGGTAGTGCGTGTGCAGCAGCTCGTGACTGCGCTCGCTCAGCGGTGCGCCGAGGAAATCGGCGTAGAGCTTTTTCACATTCGGATTGCGATGCGACATGCGAATCGCTTCTTTGCGGTCGATGTCGTACAGCGCCTGCATGCGCGCGCGAATGCGCGTGACATCGACGGGACGGGGTTGTCCGCCGCCGTTGATGCAGCCGCCGGGACACGTCATCACCTCGACGAAATCGAAGTGCGCGTTGCCGTGCGCGATCTCATCGAGCAACTTGCGCGCATTGCCGAGACCATTCGCCACCGCGACGCGCAGATTCAAATCGCCGATCGGCACCGTCGCTTCCTTGATGCCGTTCATGCCGCGCAGCTTCTGGAACGTGATGTCCTTCAGCTCCTCGTTCGTCACGAGCATGTGCGCGGTGCGCAGCGCCGCTTCCATCACGCCGCCGCTTGCCGCGAAGATTTTTCCGGCGGTGCTGCGACGGCCGAAGAGATCATCCGCGCGTTCCGGCGCGAGCTCGTTCAGATCGATGCCGCGCTTGCGAATCAATCGCGCGAGCTCGCGCGTCGTGAGCACGGCATCGACGTCCGCAAGTCCATCGATGCGCAACTCCGGACGTGCGCGCTCCGACTTCTTCGCGGTGCACGGCATGATCGTCACGCTGAAGATGTCCTCGGGCGCAATGCCTTGCTGTCGCGCGAAGTACTGCTTCACGAGTGCGCCGAGCATTTGCTGCGGGCTCTTGCACGTCGAGAGATTCGGAATGAGTTGCGGGTAATTCGTTTCGACGAACGACACCCAGCCGGGCGAGCACGACGTGAACATTGGCATCGGCTTGCCGCTCGTGATGCGCGCGACGAGCTCCGACGCTTCTTCCATGATCGTGACGTCCGCGCCGAATGCGGTGTCGAAAACGTATTGGAATCCAATCTTTCGCAGCGCGGCGACGAGCAGTCCGTCGACGTCCGTGCCGGCGGGCAATCCGAAGTATTCGCCTAATGTCACCGATACCGATGGCGCGTGTTGCACGACGACGACCTTCTTCGGATTCGACAGCGCGTCCATCACGATCTGCGTGTGGCTTTGTTCGCGCAGCGCGCCGGTGGGGCACGCAACGATGCATTGTCCGCACGCGATGCAATTCGAAAGACTCACGCCTTCATCGAACGCGGGACCGATGCGCGCGGTGCTGCCGCGACCGATGAAATCGATCGCCGCGACGCTCATGATTTCTTCGCACACGCGCACGCAGCGCCCGCAGAGAATGCACTTGGCCTGATCGCGAATGATCGAGAGGCTGCTGATGTCGATGTGCGCGGGCTTGTCGATTTTGAAGAAGCGACGCTTGCGAACGCCGAGGTCCTGCGCGAGGCATTGCAGCTCACAATCGCCGCTGCGCACGCAGTACAAACAATCATCGGGATGACTGGCGAGCAGCAACTCGAGAATCGTTTGTCGTGCGCGCAACACGCGCGGTGAATGCGTCTGCACCTCCATCCCTTCGGCGACCGGAAACGCGCAGCTCGGCACGAGATTGTTCGAGCCGGCGACTTCGACGACGCACATGCGGCACGCGCCGCTCGGGAAGAGATCTTTGAGATAGCAGAGCGTCGGAACTTCGACGTCCGCGCGCCGCAATGCGGTCAATAGCGCTTCGCCTTTTTCGGCGTGAATCTGCTTTCCGTTGACGTTCAGTGAAATGCTCATCACGCCACCTGCACCGAGCCGGATTTGCACACGTCCGCGCAGCTCCCGCAACTGATGCACTTCTCCTGGATGATGTAGTGCGGCGCGCGCAGCGTTCCGCGAATCGCATCGGACGGGCACTTTTTCAAACAGAGCGTGCAGCCTTTGCACGTGGTCTCGTTGATCGTGTAGGTGAGGAGCTCGCGACACGCGTGCGCGCGGCAATGGCGGTCGTAGATGTGCTCCTCGTATTCGTCCATGAACCAGCGCATGGTGCTGAGCACGGGATTCGGGGCGGATTGTCCGAGTCCGCAAAGGCTCGTCTCGCGAATCACCTCGGCGAGCTGCTGCAGGTTCATCACGCCCTGCATGCGCGTCAGGGCATCGAATCCGGATTCGCGTCTGCGGCTCGTGTTGATGCGGCGAAACGTTTCGAGCAGTTGTCGTGTGCCTTCGCGGCACGACACGCATTTGCCGCAGCTTTCGCGCTGGATGAACTCCATGAAGAAGCGCGCCACGTCGACCATGCACGTCTCTTCGTCCATGACGACGAGACCGCCGGAGCCCATCATCGCGCCGACGCTTTTCAGCGATTCGTAATCGATCTCGAGATCGAGATGTTGTGTCGCGACGCAGCCACCCGATGGTCCGCCCATCTGCGCGGCTTTGAATTCCTTGTCGTCGGGAACGCCGCCGCCGATGGCGAAGATGATGTCGCGAATCTTCGTGCCCATCGCCACTTCGATGAGGCCGGTGTTGCGCACTTTGCCGCTGAGCGCGAAGACTTTCGTGCCTTTGCTCGTGTTCGTGCCGACGCTCGAAAACCATTCCGCGCCGTGTTCGAGAATCTTCGGGAGGTTCGCGAGTGTCTCGACGTTGTTGATGATCGTCGGCTTGCCGAACAATCCGCGTATCGCGGGATACGGCGGGCGCGGTCGCGGCATGCCGCGCTTTCCTTCGATCGAGTGAATGAGCGCGGTCTCTTCGCCGCACACGAACGCGCCCGCTCCCATCTTGATCTTCACGTCGATGGAGAAGCCGCTGTCGAGAATGTTCTCGCCGATGAAGCCCCACGCGCGCGCCTGTGCGATCGCTTCTTCGAGATGTGCGATCGCGAGCGGGTACTCGGCGCGAATGTAGATGTACGCGACGCTCGCGCCGATCGCATACGCGCCGATGATCAATCCTTCGAGGACGCGATGCGGATCGCCTTCGATGACCGCGCGATCCATGAACGCGCCGGGGTCACCTTCGTCCGCGTTGCAGATGAAGTACTTCTGCTCGGATTCATTCGCGAGTGCGATGCGCCACTTCTTGCCGGTCGGAAATCCACCGCCGCCGCGTCCGCGCAATCCACTGTGCTCGACGATGTCGACGACTTGTTCGCGCGTCTTCGTACCGATGACGCTCGCGAGCGCGCGATACGCGCCGCGCACGAGCGCGTCTTCGATGGAGCGAGGATTGATGACGCCACAGTTTTCGAGAACCCAGCGGAGTTGTGGGGCGAAGAAGGGGTGGTCTTGTAATCGGTTGTCGGTAGTCGGTTGTCGGTAGTCGGGGGAGACGGTGCCGAGTCGTTGGATCCCCGGAGGAAGTGGAGTGTGTTCGGTGATGCTTTTCCAGAAGACAGGGACTTGTCGTTGATTGACCTTGCCGTAAGAGACTCGCGGTCCACCGGGCAATTGCACGTCGACGATCGGCTCCGCCGCGCACAAACCGACGCACCCAACTTCGATGATTTCCGCGTCGGGGACGAGTGTCTTCAGTGCGAGTTTTGTTTTCGCTGCGCCCGCGCCGAGGCCGCAGGTGCCTGCGCCGATGTAGATGGTTGGGCGTGCGACTTCATTGCGCAAGTGTGCGTGACGCAGGTTCTCGCGCTTCGCGACGCAACCTGGTTCGTCGCTCCCGACAACCGACAACCGACTACCGACTACCGATTCATGGCAGAGCGGCCCCTTCTCCAGACAGTCAACTACTTGATGACATGGCTTCGCCGCTGAGTGCCAGCATTGCTCGCAACAGACTTCGCGAATCATGCGGGCACCGCTTTCGTGAGCATTGCGGTGGCTTCATCGCGGCATTCCTTGAGAATGCGCGGGAGGCGATCGGTCGTGACGCCGCCGTGGAATTCGCCGTTGATCGCGATGACGGGCGCGAGGCCGCATGCGCCGATGCAGGCCACGACTTCGATCGAGAAGAGGCCGTCCTGCGTGGTCTGTCCCGCTTTGCAATTGAGCTCGCGTTCGAGTGCATCGAGCAGCGGTGAAGAACCTTTGACGTGACACGCGGTGCCGCGGCACAACTGGATCTTGAAGAGGCCGGGCTTCGCGAAGCGGAATTGGTTGTAGAACGATGCGACGCCGTAGACTTTCGCGGCGCTGATGCCGAGGTGGCGCGCGACGCGGATCATGTCGTCCTTCGACAGATAACCCTCGGTGCACTGAATGTCCTGAAGGATGGGAATCAATGCATCGCGTCCGGCGCCGAGATGCGCGGCCAGTACGCGATCGCACGTGGTGCTCATGGCTCTCCTTTGCCGCGATGGCGCGCGTAAAACGCCGCGCGCTCGATCGCGATACCGAGATCGACGTCTTCGACGAAGACGTCATCGGGAACATGGAGTCGTGTGGGTGCGAGATTGAGGAGACTGCGCACACCCGCGCCGACGAGAAGATCGGCGACGTGTTGCGCGAACTCTTCGGGCACCGCGATGACGCCGACATCGATCGGCGTGGCGATCAACGCTTCAGCGATCGCATCGATCGACTGCACGCGGCAGCCGCTGATCATGCGGCCGATCTTCGCGGGATCGGTATCGAACGCGGCTTCGATCGTGAGGTACGAACGTCCGCGCGCGAAGTAGGTGAGCAGTGCGCGTCCGAGATTCCCGACGCCCACGAGGGCCATGCGTACCCCTCGTGGGGCGTCGAGAAATCGGTCGAGTTGTGCGAGCAGCCCTTCGATCGCGTAGCCGTGAATGGGATGACCGAGGGTGCCGACCGCCATCAGGTCGCGCCGCACTTGTGCTGGTGTGGCGTCGCAGATGCTCGCGATCTCGTGCGAGAAAATCGTCGTTCTGCCGCTGGAGCCGGCGCGGAGGAGGACGCGCCGGTAATGGGCAAGACGCGCGATCGTCTTCGCCGAGATCGCTCGCGATGGCGTTTCTGCCGGAAGTGTAGGAACGAGGAGGGTGGCAGTCATTGTGATGTTTTTCACGCTGTGAAAACTTTCACGGCACGGCGGAAGGATGGGCTTCTCTCGTTGTGCGGGACGTATGAGTTGTCACGGATCGACGTGATGGAGCGCTGGCGTCTACGCCGGCTGGCCCGGCGACG
>JBQCJC010000106.1:0-4010 GCA_051953135.1 Thermoanaerobaculia bacterium
ATCGATTTCCTCAGGCTTCAGCATCGGAGCCGATGCGCCGCCCGGGATGACTGCTTTCAGTTTGCGATCGCCCGCGATGCCGCCGCAGTGGTCGTAAATCAGTTCCTTCAGATTCACGCCCATCGGGAACTCGTACACGCCCGGCTTCTTCACGTTGCCCGAAACGCAATACAACTTCGGTCCCGTGTTCTTCGGCTCGCCGAACGATTTGAACCAGTCCGCGCCGTTCTTGAGAATCAGCGGCACGCACGCGAGCGTCTCGACGTTGTTGACGACCGTTGGTCCACCGAACACGCCGACGACCGCGGGGAACGGCGGCTTCACGCGCGGCTGTCCGCGATGACCTTCGACGGATTCGATGAGTCCCGTTTCTTCGCCGCAGATGTAGGCACCTGCACCGCGATGCACGGTGATGTCGAAGTCGAAGCTGCTGCCGAAAATGTTCTTGCCGAGGAAGCCTTTTTCACGCGCTTCTTCGACTGCTTTGACGAGCACCGTCGAGCCGTAGTGGAACTCGCCGCGGATGTAGATGTACGACATCGGATTCGAGCCGATGGCGTACGCCGCGATGATCATGCCTTCGATGAGCAGGTGCGGGTCGCGCTCGATGATCACCCGATCCTTGAACGTGCCCGGCTCCGCCTCGTCGGCGTTGCAGAGCAGGTACGTCGGACGCGGTGCATTGCGCGGCACGAAGGACCACTTCATTCCGGTCGGAAAGCCGGCGCCGCCGCGTCCGCGGAGCTCCGAGTCCTTCACGATCTGAATGACCTCTTCCCACTTCATCCCCAGCGCCTTGCGCGCGGCGTCGTAGCCGCCGCTGGCGAGGTACGTCTCGATCGACCTCGAGTTGGGCTTGTCGATGTTGGCCGTGAGTACGCGAATCGGTTCCATGGGTTACTTGAGCTTCTCCAGGAGCGTGTTCATCTTCTCGACGCTCATGCTCTCGTGATAGTCGTTGTTGACCTGCACGACCGGTGCGGTGCCACAGGAGCCGAGGCATTCCACTTCGACGACCGTGTAGAGACCGTCTTTCGTGGTCTCGTGCGGCTTCACATCCAGCTTGTGGCAGAGACCTTCGTAGATGTCGTACGCGTTGTTGACCATGCACGAGAGATTCGTGCAGACGCGAAGCTGGTACTTGCCGACCGGCTTCTGGTTGTACATGTCCTAGAACGACACGACGCCGAACACGGTCGAGGGTGCGAGGTCGAGCAATTCGCCGACGTAGTGCACGGCTTCGGGCGAGATCCAGCCCCACGTTTCCTGCACGAGATGGAGCGTCGGCAGGAGTGCCGCTTCCTTCGTCGGGTAACGCGTGAGGATGACGTCGAAGCGCTTCTTCACCTCTTCGGGAAATTCGACTTTTTTCGTCGAATCCGCAAAGCGGTCTTTGGCGTATGGATTGTCGGGATGGAGATCAGCCATTCTTCTTCGAGGTCCTTACTTCCAGTCGAATGCTTTCTTCTTCCACACGTACACATAGCCGACGGCGAGAAGAAGCATGAACACGAGCATTTCTCCGAACACGAACCAGGAGACTCCGGTGCTCGTGCGCGTGGCGTCGCGATAGATGACGGCCCACGGATAGAGGAACGCCGCTTCGATGTCGAACAGGATGAACAGCATCGCGATCTGGTAGAAACGCACGTTCACGCGCTTGCGGTTCTCGTCGAGCAGCGGCACGCCGCTTTCGTACGGCGCCAGCTTCGACGGATTGCGCTGATGCCGGCCGAGAATCCAGTTCAGGCCGAGAAACACCGCGCCGAGGATGATGGCGACGGTGAGCATGAGCAGGATGGGGATGTAGCTGTTTGTCATAGACGTGCTGGATGCGTACGGACGGACGTCCGGCGCGCGCGCATCCTACAAGGGGATTGCCATTCGGACAAGTGGCGAAGCGGCCGGTGCAGAAACTCCGCACCAAAAGAAAACGGCGGGCTGAGAGCCCGCCGTTTCACATCGTGATCGCTGTTACGTTACGCCGCGGATTCGGTGAGGTACTGCATCGCGGTCTCGCGCGAATCGAAGATCTTGAAGACGGTGTCGAGCTTCGTGATCTTGAGCAATGCGAGGATGCGATGCGACGGCTTCACCAGCGCCATCTTGCGCTGGCGGTCTTCGAACTTCTGCAGGTAGCCGATCAACTCGCCGAGACCGGTCGAATCCATGTAGTTGATCGCTTCGAAGTTGATCATCACCGGGCCGGTCTCGTCGTTCAGCACTTTCTCGAGATAGCTGGAGAATTCGCGAGCGCTTTCGCCGAGTTTGATGACGCCCTGGATGTCCAGAACGGTCACATCGTTGACCCTGTTCTTGATGATATTCATGCTGTTTTCGCCGACGGCCCGAAGTGTATCAGACCGGCCGACACCATCGGCAATCTTCATCGCCTCTCCTCTTCGCTGCCGCGTCCAATGCGATCCGTTACCATCGTGACGAGACTGAGCACGATCGCACCGACGATCGCCCAGCCGAATCCATCGATGCGAAACCCGGGCACGAAGAAGTCGGTGAGCTTGAGCATGATCGCGTTCAGCACGATCAAAAAGATGCCGAGCGTGATCACCGTGATCGGCAGCGTGAGCACGAAGAGAATCGGTCGCACGAGTGCGTTCAGCAAGCCGAGAACCGCGGCCGCAATCGCGAGCGAGACCCACGATGCGTAATGAAAATGCGGAACGACCGTCGCGACGAGCAACAGCGCAAGCGTGTTCAGAATCCAGCGAATGATCAGCGACATCAACTCACCTGTACGTCGATCTTACGCGCAGCAAGCTCCTGCATGAACGGATCGGGCGGAATGCATTTCTCCTGCGGCAACGCGCCTTTCGAGGTGGTCTGATTGCGCGCCATCATCAATGCAACGATTGATGCAGGAAATGCGGTGGTGCGCATCATCGCGCTGAGATCCGTCTCGGGATCGTAGCGATCGATGATGTCGTAGCGCAGCCGTTTGCCACCGCCTGCGAATTCCACGCGCACGAGCACGACATCGGGCTCATCGTGCGGAAGATTCTTCACGAGCAACTCGCCGAGAACGCGACGCGGTTTGACCTGCTGTCCATCGACGTCGATCGCATCACTGCTGCAAAGGCCGAGATCGATCATCGTTTTGAACTTTGCGCAGTGACCAGGGAAACGGATGGTCTTGTAATCGAGGTCGCGCACTTTGCCGAGGAAGGAGTCGACGAGGGTCGAGGTGCCGCCGCTGGTCTGAAACGCTTCCATTTTTCCGAAGGGCTCCGGAAACGTGAGCGATTCCACTTCGGTCATGGAGTCGACGATGGTGACTTTGCCGTCGCGAATGACGCGCGCGGGCTCGATGTATTCGTTGATCAGACCTTCGACGGAGAAGACGAGCTGGTAGTCGAGCGGCGGCTTCGGGGTCTGCGGCAATCCGCCGACACGAATGTGAATCTCGTCGAGTTGTTCGAATTGCTGCGCACCATGTGCGGCGAGAACGGCAACCATTCCAGGCGCGAGACCGCAATCCGGAATGATGTTGATGCCTGCTTCGCGCGCTTGTGCATCGAGCGCGAGCTCGGCGTCGACAACGGTGTTGTTGCCGCCGAGGTCGCAGAAGTGGGTGCGCGCTTCAATGGCGGCTTTGGCGAGTCCTTCGTTGAGCCAGTAGTTGACGCAACTGATCGCGGACGCATGTCCGCGCATGAGCTCGACGACTGCGTTGTGGTCTTTGCAGTCGATCTGTTTCGCTTCGACACGGCCGGGATAGCGCGCGGCAATGGCTTGCGCTTTGGCGAGGTCGAAGTCGGCGACGGTGACGCCAGTGACGTCGGGTTGAGAGACGAGGTCGTGTACGGCACCAAGGCCCATGCGGCCGGCACCCAAAACAAGCATTCGCATATCGGGCGGGGATTGTAGTCGGTTGCCGGTTGTTGGTTGGTGGTTGTTGGGAGGACGACGAGGACGTGCGCAATCGGTATGCGCGAGTAACAACTCACGTCGTGGGTATGCGGGACGCTGCGTGGGTATGCGGCGGTCTCCCG
>JBQCJC010000107.1:0-5837 GCA_051953135.1 Thermoanaerobaculia bacterium
CACGAACATCATTCCCCTCGCGTAGATCCGACGCGAGATCGTAAACCTCGGGTTTCGGTCCGTCGATGAGATGCATCGGATAGCGGATGATCGAGCGCAACTCGCTCCATCCGAGATGAATGCGCGGGTATAGCGTCTCGCTGTGAATCGGGCGATCGCTCATCGTCGCGACGAGTGATTGCCCGCGTACGTGCGGTGCAGTCGCACCGGTGATCGCGGCGATCGTCGGCAGGATGTCCGCGAGTTGCGCGGCTTGCCACACGCGCTCGCCGTGACGCATGTTGCGCGGCAGTTTGACGATGAGCGGCACCTGCAACGACTCGCGATACAGCAGCACGCCGTGCTCCGCTTCACCGTGCTCGTTCAATCCTTCGCCGTGATCGGACAACAGAATGATCAGCGCGTCGTCGTAGAGATTTTTTTCGCGCAGGTGATCGAGCAGCGCACCGACGATGCGATCCGCTTTCACGATCTCACCGTTATAAGACGGCTCGTACGGCGTATGCGGCTCGAAGAGATGTGCGAACGCGAAGAATGGCGTCGATGAATGGGAGTCCATCCATTTCGTCAGGATCGACGCGGTGCTGTTGCCATTGCGCTGAAGATTGCCAGTCGGCGCGCTTTCGATGAACTCGATGCGATCGTCGTAGTCATCGAAGCCTTGATTGATGTTCGAGTCGTGACGCAGCACGTACGCGCTCACGGCCGCGCCGGTGGCATAGCCTCGCGCGTGCAGCATCGATGCGATCGTGGTCGTCTTCGCATCGAGCGTGTAGCCGGCGTTGTCGCGAACTCCGTGCTCCGCGGGAAGCAGGCCGGTCATGATGGTCGCGTGCGATGGCAGCGTGAGCGGTACGTTCGCGTACGCGTGCTCGAACACCACGCCGTCGTTTGCAAGGTGATCGATGTTCGGCGTCGCGATCGCGCGATAGCCGTACGCGGGAAGGTGATCCGATCGCAACGTGTCGATCGAGATCAGGATCACGTTCGGATTGCGCGGCGCTTCGTCGCGATGACACGCAAGAACGAGAAGCGCAACGACGACGATGAGCTTACGCATGCAGTCGCGTCAGCATACAAAAGGGGCGGCCGAAGCCGCCCCTTTCGATGAATGCGAATCGACGTTGCTTACGGCTTCGTCGTGCACAGCGTGAAGCTGCCGCTTCCGCTGTACGAATAGACGCGCCAGCGATACGTGCCGGACGTGCCGTTGTACGACACGTTCTCGTTCGCGGTGGCGGACTCGCCTGCCGCGACGTTGCTCCACGTCGTGCCGCTGAGCTTCTGCAGGTACAGATCGAAGTCCGCACCCGAGGCCGGGCCGGTGAGCTTGCCGGTGTGCGCGCCGCTCACGCTGCTCGTGTACTGCGCCGAGTAGTAGCTCGTGCCGGTGCCGGAGAGGGATCCACTCACGCTCGTGCACGTGCCGCCGGTGCTGCCGCTGTACGTCGCCTTGAGCGTGACGCTCGAGAAGGTCGAGTACGCGTAGATCGAGACGTACCAGTCACCCGCGACGGGGTTCGTCACGTTGACGGTCTCGTTGTTGCCGTTGAGGTACGGACGATAGTCGTAGCTCGACGACGTCGGCTGCGAGCCGCGCTTGACGTACATGTCGCCGTCGCCCGTGCCGCCGGACATCACGATGGCGAGCGAGGTCTGGCCAGACGGAACCGTGATCTTGTAGTGCTTCCAGGAACCGGTCGAAGCGCTGATGCCGGTGACGGCAACGCCGTTCGTGAGCGTGGTCGTCGTGCCGCCCGAAGAACCGCCCGGAGCGCCGACCGCGTCCCACGCCTGATTGACGGTCGCCGCGGCAGCAGCGCCGTAGAGATCGGTCGCGGCGTTCGCCGTCGCGGTGCGCGCGCCGGAGAAGCCCGTGGTCGAAGTCATGTAGA
This sequence comes from Thermoanaerobaculia bacterium, assembly GCA_051953135.1. Taxonomy (GTDB): domain Bacteria; phylum Acidobacteriota; class Thermoanaerobaculia; order Gp7-AA8; family Gp7-AA8; genus QHVT01. The sequence continues at coordinate 1,896 of JBQCJC010000107.1, forward strand.
CGGTGAGCGCGCGATACCAGATCTTCGCGCCCATGCTGAGTGAGGTCGAGGAGGTCGTCGAAAGCGGCGTGACGTTGACCGAAGTCTTGCCGCGCGGGTGCGTGCCGCCCATGACCATCAGGTAGTACGCGAGGTTGGCGATGCCGGAGTTCGTGTGGACGCCGCCGTTGTCGGCGGTGCCGGTGTAGCGCGTCGGGTAGTAGTCATAGTCGCCCGCGGCGGCCGGATCGTTCATGAAACGCAGCGCGTCGCCCGACGTGCCCGGCGTGTAAATGTCTTCGCCGACTTTCCAGGTGTTCGCGTTCGGCGTGCCGCCGTTTTCGGTGTAGGCCTCGCAGGAGTTGCCGAGGATGTCCGAGGTTGCTTCGTTGAGTGCGCCGGATTCATTCGAGTAGACGAGGTTCGCGGTGCGCTCGGTGACGGCGTGCGTCAGCTCGTGCGCGTCGACGTCGAGATCGCGCGAGAGCGCGATGAACTGCGTGCCGTCGCCGTCGCCGTACACCATCTGCGAGCCGTTCCAGTACGCGTTGTTGTAGCGGGTGCTGTAGTGCACCGAAGCCTTGAGCGTGGCGCCCGCGTTGTCGTACGAGTCGCGGCCGTGCACGTTCTTGTAGTAGTCGTAGACGTTGCCCGCGTAGTTGTGCGCGGCGTCGAGCGCGGCGTCACCGATGTCGGCGCTGCCTTCGGTGCGCTTCAGCGTGCCCGGAAGCGACGTGCCGTTGTTCGCCGTGTACGTGCTGCGGTTCTTCGCATACTTGTACTCGGGTGCAGCCATGACGAGATCGGAGGTCTGCGAGTCGGCGTAGATCACGTCGAGCTGCGGTCCCTGCTCGTTGACGTATTCGACGCGCACGCTCCACGCGAGGAAGGTGTTGCCCTTCTCGTTCATGACATACGTGAGCTGCGGACGGCCGAGGTACTTGCCGTTCTCGATGCCGCGCTGCGAGACCGCGGTCTCGATCGCCGACCACGCGTCCACCGACGGAGTGCGCGGCAGGTCGCGGGTGTTCGGCGCGAGGCGGCCGTTCATCGCGCGGACGTTGCCGGCGCGATCGGAGTGAACGATGTACTCCGCGCCGACGATCGGCAGACCGTTCACTTTTTCCTGCATGCGAACGTGCGTCTGGCCGAGCTCGTCCGAGTGCATCGCCGTCACTTCGAAATCCTGAGTGCCGTCGATCGGCAGGATATCGGTGCGGCCGCGCAGGAATGCGCGCGAGGTGTTTTCAACCGTTCCCGGTCCGAGAAGCTTGCCGAGATTGCCGGCCACGAAGGTCGGATTGCCGTGATTGTCGGTTTCGCGAATATCGATGTTGCGACCTTCCGGCCGCATAGCGAACGCCGTCGTGGCGCTCAGGAGCATGAGGGCAACCGTGAGCAGTTTCTTCATTCAGCTAGGTTCCTTTTTCCTCTTTCCTGTGTTCAGGCGGGCCTCCACTAAGGCAATGCCGCTGCCACTTGTTAAGTTGTTGAAAACAAAAGAAGGCATTCCGGAGCGGCCTTTTTGCTGACCCATTTCTTGATGGAGAGGTGGGTCAACATCCTTCCCGATGGGTCACTGTTGCGACCTCGTGACCCATGGCACGGTTCGTTCGTAGACACCGGACATGAAGAAGCTCACGCCCGATCCCGAACTCGACGCGCTCGTTCGCGAGCTGAACGATTCCGAATCGGCCACAAACGAAGCGAGCGCGACGCAGCGCTGGCCTTCGTCGATGGTGCCCGAAGGAAATGCGCTCGAGCGTTTACTGATCGAGATGGCGCAACGCGGCGCAAGCGATCTGTTGCTGATGGCCGGCGTTCCGCCGGTGTTTCGCATTGCCGGACGCTTGTCGCGCACTGCCGATGCGGCGTTCAGCGCCGACGAATTGCAGTCACTGCTTGCAACCGTGCTCACCGGACGCGTGCGTGAGAAAGTCGAAAGCGAAGGCTCGGCGGATTTATCGCTCCGCTTGTCGCGCAGTGTCGATGAAGACGACCGCCGCGCGTGGCGCTTTCGCGTGAACGTGCATCGCCAGCGCGGCTCGCTCGCGGCGTCGATTCGCGCACTGCCGACGGAAGTGCCGACGCTGCAGCAACTGCGATTGCCCGCATCGCTCGCGGAGCTCGTGAAACCGTCGCGCGGTCTCGTGCTCGTGTGCGGACCAACCGGCTCCGGCAAATCGACGACGCTCGCGGCGCTCGTCGGCGAAATCAATCGCAGCGAAGCGCGGCATGTGATCACGATCGAAGATCCGATCGAGTACGAGCATCGCAATGCGAAGTCGTTCATCGAGCAGGTTGAAGTGGGACGCGATGCGACATCGTTCGCATCCGCGCTGCGTGCATCGTTGCGACAGGATCCGGATGTGATTCTCGTCGGCGAGATGCGCGATCTCGAGACCGTCTCGACCGCGCTCACCGCGGCGGAGACAGGACATCTCATTCTCTCCACGCTGCACACGAGCGACGCCGCGCAGGCGATTCATCGCATCGTCGACGTCTTCCCTCCCGCGCAGCAGACGCAGATTCGCCAGCAGCTCGCGCTCAGTCTCAACGCGATCGTGGTGCAGCATCTCGTGCCGCGCAGCGATGAGAAGGGACGCGCGGTGGCGGTGGAGGTGCTGCTCGCGAACAATGCCGTTCGCAATCACATTCGCAACGAGCGTCTGCAGAATCTCGCGACGGAGATCACGTTAGGCAAACGCGCCGGGATGATCTCGCTCGAAGACTCGCTGGCGAAGCTGGTGATCGAGGGTGCGATCACCGTGGACGATGCGCGGGGACGCTCATCGCGTCCGGATGAATTGGACTCGCTGCTCCGCGCATCTCCGGCGCCTCGATGATTCGCGGACGCATCGGTAAATCTTCGGCAGCATCGCAAATTGTCTCGACGATCTGTGCGAGCGTGACGGGATACAGACGTCGCGCCGTGTCGCGATACGTTGGAAACAACGACCAGAACCAGTAGAGCGGAAGAAGGAAGTACGGCCAGCGATGGCCCGGCCCGAGGACGTACCACGGACGGATGAAGGTCGCGTGCAGACCACTGTCGCGAATGAGCTGCTCCCCTTCCGCGCGCACGGCGATGTAGTCGTGCATGATCGGCGCGGGCTGCGCGACGGAGAGATACACGAAGTGACGAATGGTCCCAGCGCGCATCGCGGCATTCACCGACTCGCGCACCGAAACGAGATCGATCGCACGAAACGCTTTCGCCTTCGCCGGTGATGGATGCGCGACGCCGACGAGCTGGATGAACGCATCGCACGGCGCGATTTTCGACGCGAAGGTGCTCGAATCAAGCGCATCGCCGATGACTGCCTCCGCCCCTTTTGGCAGTTTGCCGATCGACGATTCCCGCACAAGTGCGCGCACCGCATGTCCACGACGCAGAAGTTCAGTCACGACAGGACGTCCGATGTAGCCGGAAGCGCCGGTAAGAAAAACATTCATGATGTAGAGGTACGTGGGCGGGGGCTGGTTGGATGGGTCTGGTCGTCGTGGGAACGAGCGATGAGCGATGAGCGATGAGCGATGAGAGTGATGAATGATGAGTGATGAATGATGAACTGCATCGCGAGCGCGGCGTTTCTCGAGCTGACGTCATGTCAATGAACGCGGGTCTCGCGACACCGTTCATCACTCATCACTCATCACTCATCGCTCATCGCTCATCACTCATCACTCATCACTCATCACTCATCACTCATCACTCATCACTCATCACTCATCACTCATCGCTCATCGCTCATCTCTCATCGCCCGTTTCCGCGACGACCAAACCCATCCAACCAGCCCCCGCCCACGTACCTCTACATCATGAATGTTTTTCTCACCGGTGCCTCGGGCTACAGCGGACGTCCTGTCGTTACTGAACTTCTGCGTCGTGGACATGCCGTTCGCGCGCTTGTGCGGGAATCGTCGGTCGGCAAACTGCCAAAAGGGGCGGAGGCGGTCATC
>JBQCJC010000108.1:0-13036 GCA_051953135.1 Thermoanaerobaculia bacterium
CGCGCATTCATCTCGGATGGAGCGAACTGCGTTCGATCATTCGCTATCCGATGCATCTCATCCATGGACCGAAGCCCGAGGTTTATGACCTCGGCAAAGATCCACGGGAAGCGAATGATGTTCGCGAAGAGAAACGACGCGAGTACGCGCAGCTCGAACGCGATCTCGCACTGTTCCCGCAAAACGAGAGCGCCGCACCGACGATCAGCAACGAAGAGCGGCAGAAGCTCGCTGCACTCGGGTACGTGTCCGCGGGAGCGCCTGCACAAGCCTCGAATCTCAATCCGCGAGATCACCTTGCAGATCTCGCCGAACTAAAAACGATCACCGAGTTGATGGCGCATCGCGACTATCGCAACGCGACCACGCGCATCGAAGCGCTGCTCGCTCGCAATCCCGGCTGGAGCGATCTGCGCAACGACCTCGGACTCGCATACGAGCAACTCGGCGATCTATCGCGCGCGGAGCAAACGTATCGCGATGCAATTCGCGCGACGCCGGAACTTGCGAGCGACTTCGCACTCTCGCTCGCACAGATCCTCGCGCAGGAACGCAAATTCGACGACGCGATCGCGCACGCGAATCTGGCGATGAAATCGAATCCCGCGGGCGCGCACGATGTGCTCGCGCGCATCGCAATCGCGCAACACGACCTCATCTCCGCGATGACGCACGCACAGGCAATGCGATCGAACGCATCGATGCAGAACAACGCCGACGTGCTCATCGCGCAGATCCTCATCGAGCAACGCAAGTTCGACGAAGCACTCGCGACGCTCGATCAGATTCGCGCGCGCCGCACCGCGCTGCCGCCGCGCTACTGGTTTCTCACCGGCGATGCGCTCGCGAGTCTTGGTCGTACCGAGGAAGCGCGTGCTGCATTCGATCGCGCGATTCACGCCAATCCGCGCGAGCGCGAAGCGTACGTGTCGCTCGCATTCGTCGAAGCGGCGAGTGGCAATCGCGATGCGGCGAACGAGCTGCTCGATCGCATGATCGCGGCGATTCCGGAAAGCCGCGGCGAAGCGGAACGCGTGCGACGCGAGCTCGCGCGTCACTGATTGTTTGCAGACGCGCGGTTTCGCGCTTCGTCCATCGCGCATCGAACGATGCAAAAGGAACAGGAGGAAGCAGAAATGTTCGAGACCTCGGTCGTTCGAGCCCAGGCAGCCAATCCGAAGCGTCGCGCCGGATTGCTCACTGCATCCATCGTCGCGCACACCGTCGTCGTCTTCGGCACCGTCGCGGTGAGCATCGCATCCGTCGACTTTCCGAAGACCGCGCCCGATGAATACCGCACCGCGCCGACGTTCGCGGCCGTCACGATTCCTCCACCGCTCGGCAATCCCAACGGCGGCGCGAAGCCGCAGGTCGCGCCCGCGCAGAAACCACAAACTCCCGCGCCGCAGCCGAATCAAGTCACCGCGCCGGCAACCGTTCCGGATGATGTGACGCCGGTGCAAAACGCATCGACGAATGTTGCGAGCGATGACAGCGGTCCCGGCGTGCCGGGAGCCACTGAGCCCGGACCTGTCGGTGTGCCGTGGGGCGATCCGAACTCCGTCGCGAACGATCTCAATCTTCCGATCGTTGCGGAGCCCGTGGTCGACAACAAGATTTACGAGGCAGGTTCGGGTGAAGTGAAAGCGCCGGTGATTCGCAGTCGCGTCGAGCCCGAATATCCGCCGACGATGCGACGCATCGGCATGAGCGCGAAAGTCGTGATCCGCTGCATCATCGACAAGAACGGCAACGTGCGCGACGTGCAGATCGTCGAGGGACAGTGGCCGCAGTTCAATGCATCGGTGATCAATGCCGTGCAGAAGTGGCAGTTCACTCCCGGCACGCTGCGCGGACAAGCCGTCGATGTCTACATGAACCTCACCGTGAACTTCAACACCAAGCGATAAATCGAGCGCCGGGTTGAAAGCCGGCGCTCCACTTCTATAATGCCCGTCCAGAGTGTTCGTCCCTAAGTCCCTCGTCTGTCTCAGAGAGGGCTACACGCGCGAGTCGCTTCTGCGCGACCTCCTCGCCGGCCTTGTGGTCGGAATCGTAGCTCTCCCTCTCGCTCTCGCCTTCGCCATCGCTTCCGGCGTTCCGCCTGAACGCGGTCTCTACACTGCCATCATTGCGGGCTTCCTCATCTCCGCACTCGGCGGCAGTCGCGTCCAGATCGGCGGTCCCACCGGCGCGTTCGTCGTGATCGTGTACGGCATCGTCGCGAAGTACGGATACGAAGGTCTCGTCATCTGCACCGTGCTCGCGGGCGTGATCCTCATCGCGATGGGGCTCGCGCGCATGGGCGCGTTGATCAAATTCATCCCGTTCCCGGTCGTCACCGGCTTCACGTCCGGCATCGCCGTGATCATCTTCTCCGGCCAGGTGAAAGATCTTCTCGGCTTGAAGATGGGCAAAGTGCCGGCGGAGTTCGTCGACAAGTGGATGAGTTACGCCGAGCATTTCGGCACGATCGACATGACCACTTTCGGCGTGGCTCTCGGCACGCTCGCGGTCCTTCTGCTCTGGCCGAAAGTCTCGCGCATGGTCCCCGCGCCATTCGTCGCGATGGTCCTGGCCACGGTCGTCGTGCAGGTCTTCAACCTCCCGGTCGAAACGATCGGCTCGCGATTCGGCGGCGTTCCTTCGCATCTCCCGCGACCCGACTGGCCGAACATCCCGTGGCAAAACATTCGTGAGCTCATTCCGCCTGCCGTGACCGTCGCGTTGCTCGCCGCGATCGAGTCGCTGCTCAGCGCTGTCGTCGCCGACGGCATGATCGGCACGCGGCACAAATCGAACATGGAACTCGTCGCGCAAGGCGTTGCGAACATCGCCTCGCCGATCTTCGGCGGCATCCCGGCGACCGGCGCCATCGCGCGCACCGCGACGAACATTCGCACCGGCGGACGCACGCCACTCGCCGGAATCATGCACGCCGTCACGCTCATGCTCATCCTCGTCTTCGCGGGACAGTGGGCGGCGAAGGTTCCTCTTGCATCACTTGCCGCGATCCTCGTCGTGGTCTCGTATCACATGAGCGAATGGCGTTCGTTCAAAGGACTACTGCGCGCGCCGAAGAGCGACATCTTCGTGCTCGTCATCACGTTCGCGCTCACGGTGTTCCTCGATCTCACCGTCGCGGTGCAGGTCGGCGTCGTTGCCGCATCGCTGCTGTTCATGAAGCGCATGTCCGAAGTCACGAACATCGAAGGCGTGACGACGGAGATCAGCGACGCGAGTCAGACCGATAACCCGGAAGAAATCACGAAAGTGCTGAAGCGCAAGCGCACGCTCGCCGGTCATGTGATTCCGAACGGCGTCGAAGTGTTCTCCGTCAACGGCCCGTTTTTCTTCGGCGCCGCGGACAAACTGCGCGATGTGACCAGCGAGATCTCGAAGCCGCCGAAAGTTCTGATCCTGCGCATGCGCGATGTGCCCGCGATCGACGCGACCGGCATTCACGCGCTCGAGCAGATGGCGAAGAAATGCAAGAGCGAGAACACGATGCTCATCCTCGCCGAGGTGCGTGAACAGCCGCGCAATGCACTGCTGCGGGCGCAGAAACCGGAACTGCTCGCGAATCGCGCGACGACGTTGGAAGACGCGCTGGCGAAGGCGAGTGAGGTCGTCAACACGTGACGCGCTAGCTGAACGGCACCGCGTTGTGCTGACAAAGCTTCACGATGCCCCACGCGATCGCACTGAACACGATCACGCCGATCGCGTACTTGATGACGCGCGAGCGTAGTTGCCCCGCAACCGATTCCGCACTGCCGCGCATGATGCGTGTCTGCTTCGACCAGTTCGGATGCGGAACGAGTCCGTTGCGTTGCTGCGAGTAGAGGCCGAACGCGCAGATCTCTTCGTTCTGCTTGACGTGCCGCTCTTCGAACGAACACGAATCGATCGGAACATCGAGCGCATTGTTCGAGCGCTTGTCGACGCGAAAGTTGCCATCGTCGTCCGTCGATTCTTTCTCGACGGTTCCCGCGCGCTGATCTTTCGGCGTCTCATTCGTTTCGAACGGCGTGTTTGCGACGTAGCGCGTCGCATTCGAAATTGCGGTGGCGAGATCGAGATCCGCTGCGCGCATGTCGAACGTCGGCACGGCGAGCAATTTCACCGATCCCGTACGCGTCGAGATCGTGCTCGGAATGAGCGCCATGCCTTCGAAGTGATTCACGGTCGTGCGTGATTTGCCGCTGCCTTCGGAGCGCGAGATCGTGTACTTGTACGCGACGACGCTTTCGCCACTGAGCGGCGCGTTGATGCGTTGCAGCGAGTGAATGCGTCCGCTCACCGCAACCCATTTGCCGTCTTCGAGCGGGCCGCCGTTGATCGATTCGAGCAACACCGACCGCTCGCGCGTGCTCTGCACGATGCCGAACAGATACGAGCAGACGATGATGACCGCCAGTCCCGCGCCGCCAGAGGCCCAGTACAAGCCTTCGCGCAGATCGCCGAGCGTGAGGAAGTAACGGTAAAAGGCGAAAGAGAACGCAAGCCATCCGAAGAGCCAGATGGCGCAGGAGCGAGCACAACCTTTCATGAGGCCCCGAGTTTACGCCTCGGGCGCCACTTCGTCTGCTGCCACCGTACGTTTCGTGAGCGACGTCACGTACACCACGCCGAGCACGCCGCCGATCGTCAATGCTGCGCCGGTGATCGACATCGTGCTGAGATGTTCGTGCAGCAACGTGACGCCGAGGATCATCGCGACGACGACCGCAAGTTGCGAGATCACCCCGACCGTCATTGCATCGACCCAGCGCAAACTGAACGTGAGCAGCAATTGCGCGCCGATCGCGAACAGCGATGTCGCGCCGAGCGAAATCCATTCATCGCTGTGCGGCGTCTTCCACGTGATGATTGCGAGCGGTGCGGTGAGCAACGTGCCGAGGAGACAGAAGCTCGTGTACACCGCCCATGAGTTTTCGCCTTGTCGCGCGGCGCGCATCGCGGTCACCGCCGCGCCGGAGAACAGTGCCGATGCGAATCCGACGAGCTCCCAGATTCCGAAGCCGAGCACCGCGCCCGGACGCGCGTTCGCATGCACGACGAGAAACACGCCGGCCAGTGCGATCGGAACGGGGATCAACACTTTCGGGCTGATGTGTTCGCGCAGAAAGAACACCGAGAAGATGCCGCTGAACAGCGGCGCGGTGTAATTCAACAGCGTCGCCACGCCGACGTGAATGTGCTCGATCGCGACGAAATACGCCAGCACCGCGAGCCCGCCGAAGATGCCGCGCATCAGCAGCAGATCCCAGCGCTGAAACGTGAACGCGCTTTTGCGAAAACGCGGAATGAGCAGCGACGGTGTCATTCCGACCGCGAAGCGAATCATCGCCACCTGCGATCCCGACAAACGCGCGGACGCGAGCTTCGCGGAGAACGCCATCGCGCCGAACAGAATCGCGGAGAGCGTCATCAGCAGCAGTGCGCGCTCGGTCGGTCGCAGTCGTGGTGCGGTCAAGCCGGTGGAGTGTATATGCTCGCGCGCATGATCACGTATCGCGATGCTGTTCCCGCCGACGCAAACACGATTCTCGATTTCCAGATCGCGATGGCGCTGGAGACCGAGGATGTCACCTTGCCGCGCGAAGTGACGGAGCAGGGGATTCACGCCGTCTTCGCCGATCCGTCGAAAGGCCGCTACTTCGTTGCCGAGGAAGAAGGAGTTGTGATCGCGTCGCTAATGATCACGTACGAATGGAGCGACTGGCGCAACGGCACCGTGTGGTGGATTCAAAGCGTGTACGTGAAACCGGAAGCGCGCAAACGCGGCATCTACGCGGGCCTCTATCAGCACGTGAAAGCTATGGTCGAGCAGGAGCCCGCAATCCGCGGCATTCGCTTGTACGTCGACAATCGCAACAAGCCCGCGCAGGAGGTGTACGCGCGACTCGGCATGGAAGGGGAGCATTACCGCGTGTTTGAGTGGATGAAGTGACGCGCGCTGCGCGCGATGAGCGATGAAGGACGTCACGCGACGCTGTCATCATGAGCCGCGAAGACGGCGAACGACCTCGTCACGCTTGCGACACACTTCATCGTTCATCGATCATCTCTCATCGCTCGCCTCCTATACTCCCTCCCCATGCGTCGCACGCTTCTCCTCCTGCTCACACTCTTTGCGTTGAACACGTTCGCCGCGTTGCCGCCGAACGTCGAGAAGAGCGATTCCTTTCACGGCATCGATCAATATCGATTGAAGTCGAACGGCATGACCATTCTGCTCGTGCCGGATCACACGTCGCCGGTGTTCACGTTCATGGTCGTGTACCACGTCGGCTCGCGGAACGAAGCGCCGGGCAACACCGGATCCGCGCATCTGCTCGAGCACATGATCTTCAACAAATCGACGGAGAACTTCGGCCGCGCGAACGGGCACAAGACCTTTCAGGAAGTGCTCTACGACGCGGGCGCCGACTTCTCGTCGACGAACATGACCACGTGGTACGACCGCATGAACGGTTACTCCACGCTGCCGTCGGACAAGCTCGAGCTGGCGATGAAGATCGAGGCCGATCGTCTCGGCCGCGGATTGATTCTCGATTCCGAGCGTCAGTCCGAGATGAGCGTCGTGCGCAACGAATACGAGATCGGCGAGAACGATCCGTGGCAGGCATTGTGGAAAGCGACCGTCGCTACAGCGATTCAGGCGCATCCGTATCACTGGTCGACGATCGGTTATCGCTCCGACATCGAAGGCGTCACCACCGAGAAGCTGCGCGAGCACTACAAGAACTTCTTCTGGCCGAACAACAGCGAGGCGATTCTCGTCTGCGATTTCGATCCGGAGAAAGCGCTGGCGTTGTTCGATCGCGAGTTCGGCGCATTCAAGCCGAGCGACAAACCGATTCCGCAGGTCATCACCGTCGAGCCGCCGCAGGAAGGCGAGCGCCGCGTCGTCGTCTCGCGGCCCGGCACCATCGGCATGGTGATGCTCGGCTACATCCGTCCGGGCGCAAAGCATCCCGACTTCATGCCGCTGGAAGTGCTCACCTCCATCCTTGCGGATGGCGTGAACTCGCGTTTGTATCGCGCGCTCGTCGACAAAGGTCTCGCCGCGAATGTGCAGGCGAACAACTTCACGCTTCGTGACCCGTACCCGATTCTCGTCGACGCGACGCTCGCGCAGGGCAAGTCGCATCAGGAAGTCGAAGATGCGATCAAAGCCGCGCTCGCGGAGATCGCCGCGAACGGCGTGAGCGACGATGAGGTGAAACGCGCGCAGCAGCAGATCGAAGTCGCGGTCATCCGCAGTCGCGATGGCACCTACAACTTCGCTTCGAACCTCGGCGAGTCGGTCGCGTCGACGGACTGGAAGTGGTTCCTCACGTACATCGACAACATCAAATCGGTGACGGCCGCCGATGTGCAGCGCGTCGCGAAAACGTATCTCGTTCCGAATCACGCAACGGTCGGCTGGTTCGTGCCGGGTGCGCCGGCCGCGCCCGCGAGCGAAACGCCAGCGCCATCGGTGGCTGTCGCGGCAACGCCTTCAACGCCGTCGGTTGCAACGAAAGCCTCCGCTCCCGCCACCGGCACGTTCGCGCAGCGAACGCTGCGAAAAGTCCTGAAGAACGGTCTCACCGTCGACATCGTCGAGAACCACTCCGTTCCCACCGTTGCGATTCGCGGTCTCATTCTCGCCGGCAACTCCGCGGCACCCGCGGGCAAGCCCGCGATTCCAACGCTTACCGCGCGCATGCTGCAGCGTGGCACGACCTCGCGCACGAAAGAAGAAATCGGCAAGCTGCTCGATGACGTCGGCGCGAGCCGTTCGTGGTCTGCATCACTCACCGAAGCATCGCTCACCGCGAATGGCATGGCGCGCGATCTCCCGTTGCTGCTGAGCGTCCTCGCCGATGAAGTGAAGAATCCCGCATTCGGCGCGGAGGAGCTGGCCAAGGCGAAGAAAGAGCTCGAGACGGAGTATCTGCGCGCGGACGACAACACCGCGTCTCGCGCGTCGCAGCGCCTCACGCAACTGATCTACAGCGATACGCATCCGTATTTCGGGCAGGGACGCGAGACGCTGCTCGCGAGCAACAACGCGGCGACCGCGCAGGAGCTGCGCGCGTTTCAGCGCGCGCGTTACAGCGGCTCGAACTTCATCCTCGCGATCGTCGGCGATATCGATGCCGCGAAGACCATGGCTCTCGTCGAAAAACAATTCGGCGATCTGCCGAAAGGGGAGAAGTTGTCGCTCACCGATTCGCCGGCGCAAACGATCGCACCGGTGCGTGAGGCGATCACGATGCGCGGCAAGGCGAACATGAACCTCATCATCGGCAGCGCGAGCAATCTGCGCCGCACCGATGCCGATTACGACGCGGCGTTGATCGCGAATGCCGCCCTCGGACAGAACTCGTTGTCTTCGCGCGTCGGCAAGCGCGTGCGCGATACCGAAGGGCTGTCGTACAACCTCTTCTCACGTTACCTCTGGAGCGATGTGCTGCCCGGTGTGTGGCTGATCAACGTGAACGTTGCGCCGCAGAATCTCGAGAAGGCCTTGCACTCGACGATGGACGAGATCCGGAAGTTCGCAAAGGAAGGTGTGACGGACGCGGAAGTCGAAGCGCAGAAGAGTTTCTTCGCCGGTAACTATCAGGTGGGACTCGGCTCGAACGGCGGCATCGCGCTCGCGCTCGTGAGCGCGGAGAAGTTCGGCTTCGGTCCGAAGTATCTCGACGAATATCCGGCGCGCATCAAGAAGGTGACGCCCGCCGAAGTGAATACGGCGCTGAAGAAGCACTTCTTCGTCGACAAACTGCACACGATCGTCGCGGGAGATCTGGAGAAGGTTCCGGAGTAGGGCGAGCTGACACGTCAACTTCTCTTCCGCGCAATCAACTCCGCGATCTCACCATCGCTCGTGTGCACGATCTCGTAATCCGCGAACGTGCGTGCGAGCTCGCCGGGCAACGCGCGAGACGTGCCGCGCGTGCGCACCGCGCACACGATCGTGCCGCCGCGCTTCAACACGCGCTGCGCTTCGCGGAACAGCGGACGATGCAGGTAGAAGAGAATCGCGACGAGATCGAAGCTCTCATCGTCGAACGGCAGCGGTGCTCCAGTCTCGAGATCGAAGACGCGCGCGTCGATGCTCGCATCGTGTTCGCGCACGATGCGAATCGCTTCCTCTGAGCCATCGAGCGCGACGACGTCCCATCCGCGATGCGCGAGCCACACGGCGTTGCGACCGGCACCGCATGCGAGATCGAGAGCACGTCCCGCGGACAAATTCTCGGCGGCCTGCACGAGCAGCGGCGCGGGCTCGTCGTTGATCTGTTCGCGAATGCGATAACGCTCGTTCCACTCCTCGAGGCTCACGCGTCTACAATAAACCGCATGACGTTGCGAGGGATCGTTCGTGCACTTCTTCGTGGAGAGGCCACCATGCTGACACCCGGTACACCCGCGCCCGACTTCGACGTCGCCGATCATCTCGGCAATCGCGTGCGTCTGTCGGATCTGCGCGGCAAAAAGGTCGTGCTCTGGTTCTATCCGAAAGCCGATACCCCTGGCTGAACGCGCGAAGGTTCCGGGTTCCGGGACCTCCAGCCCGAGTTCGAAGCGAAGAACACGCAAATCCTCGGCGTGTCATTCGATACCGCCGCCGAGAATCGCCACTTCGCCGAGAAATTCAATTTCCCCTTCCCACTGCTCTGCGATCTCGATCGCAAGATCGGGCTCGCGTACGGCGCCGCGGATTCAACGAAGGATGAATACGCGCGCCGCATCGCGTACGTGATCGACGAGAACGGCGTGATCGCGCAAGCGCACGAGAAAGTCGATCCGGCCGGCTATCCGAGCTGGCAGTTGAGAAATCTGTGAAGCGCGTGATCCTCGCGGCGATGACGTGCGCAGCGTTTGCGTGCGCATCGCCGCGCGCGATCGATACAGGTCTCGTGTCCTGCGGGGCGTGGGAGACGGTGATCGTCGATCACACGTATCGCGTTCGCAGCATTCACGGTGTCGTGCTCGCGACCATGGACGGGCAGCCACTCGAAGGCGCGAAAGTGATCGTGCGCGGGCTCGGAACGGCCGCCGAGGTGGGGCGTGCGGTGACGAATGAGCGCGGAGAATTTGAGCTCGCCGGCGTACCGGCCGGGTGGTACCAGATGGAGACGTGTCTCGATGGCTTCAACGCGATGGTGATGAAGATTCGCGTCACACCGGTTGCTGCCAATCGCCCGATTCGCGTGTACGTCGCGCTCGACGCGTAGACTGGCGACGATGACGATCCGGTTCTTTCTCCTCGCCACGCTCGCGTTTTCCCTTGCGCTTCCGCTGCACGCCTTCGATCTCCACGAGCGCGTCGTCGCGGTCTACAACTTCCATCCGCACGAGCTCGATGACGCGGGGAGAGATGCGAAATCGAAAGAGCTCGACGCGTTCTGGAATGACGTCAAACGCGAGAAGGCGATCGATGCATTGCGCGCGGAGTTGAAGCGTGACGATGCTCCGTCGTTCTTCGCATACGACGGCGCGATGCTGTTGCTCTCGATGAGTCAGCGCACCCAGGACCGCGCGCTCGTCGCGCAGTCGATCGCGCGCGCCGATTTGCGCGACGTCCAATCCGATGCGTACTTTTACACCGCGCGCGATCTCGCGATGAAAGGCCACGACATCGTGCGCGCGGCGCTCCACATCCTCGACGACGAATCGTTCCAGGTCATCGTCCCGCAACACGTGCTCACGCTCGATCGCACCAGCGCGCTCTTCTTCCTCCTGCTTCCGCTCGACGAATCGAAATGGGTCCCCGCCGCGATCGAATCGCTCGACATCGCGAAGAATGACGAAGCGCAGATGACACTCATCCGCCTGCTCGCGTACGCCGTCGACCCGCGCGCCGATGCGGCGGTGCATGCGTTCGCGGCAACCGAATCGAACGCATCCGCCCCGCGCAAACTCGCGTCCGATTTCGAACAATCGATCGCGCAGAACAAGACCGCACCGTCCGCAAAAAACGTCGAGAAATGGCGTAAGCAACGTCGCGATGCGATGAAGAGCGTGAGCGACGAAGCAATCTACGAAGTGCAGCGACTGACGGCGTTGATGCGCGGCGCTGAGGCGCAACGCGAATAACATCGCACCAATGGCGAGATCACTGCCAAAGGAAAACGTACGCCGACTGCTCGATTCACTGCCGGATGAAGTGTCGTATGAGGACATCCAGTACCACATCTATGTCCAGCAGAAGATCGATCGCGGTTTGCAGGCGTCAGCTCGCGGTGACTTCATTTCTGACGAAGAAATCGAGCGACGAGTGGCGCGGTGGTCTGGCGAGTAAGGTGGACCACTCCGGCGTGGGAGAATGTGGAAGAAATCGCAGCTAAGTCGCGCGCGCTACGCGATCATTCTTCAACGTGAAGCTCAGGCCGCTGCATCACTAAAGCAGTTTGCCTTGCGTGGACGCGTTGTTCCGGAACGCGACGATCCGCGCCTGCGTGAATTGATCGTTGGCAGTTCCTTCCGCCTCATCTACAAGATCGTTTCCGATGATGAACTGCACGTGATCGCGTTCGTCAACGCCGCGCGAGATCTCGATTCATTTCTGAGTCGCGAGAAGCGAGGCTGACGCCGCCTAACAGGCCTGCCCCCTCGATTCTCCCCAGCAACTTGTAACAACCGGCCCGCAACCATTTGCCTTCTCGGACGAATAAGTCCTCCAGATATCCCCTGGACCTTTTCAACGAGGAGTTCGAAATGAGCGCGAAGCGGAAACGCAAGATCACCATCGCCACCGTCATCGTTCTCGTGCTGGCCATTGGCGGCGCGCTGGCGGTGAAAGCGAACGGCAAAGACAAGAAGCCGCCCGAGTCACCGGTGAAGACCGCGAAAGCGGAAGTGGCCGACGTACAGGTGAAGGTGACGGAAGTCGGCACCGTCGAGCCTGAAGTCAAAGTCGACGTCAAATCCGCGATCTCCGGCAAGGTCATCGAGATCATCCATCGCGATGGCGACAACGTGAAACGCGGCGACGTCCTCGCGCGCGTCGAGCCCGATCTCAACCAGGCCCAGTCGCTCGCGGACACGAAGAACTCCGTCGCCGCTGCAGAGATCCGTTTCCGCGACGCGAAGAAAAGCTTCGACGAAAACAACGCGCTCTTCACGCAGGGACTGCTCGCGCCGAAACAACATCGCGACGTCGAGACTGAATATCTCGAAGCGCGCCAGGAGTACGACAAAGCGCGCGAGAAATACGCGCTCGTCGAAAAGAGCGGCATTCCCATCAGCCAGTCCGCGGCGAGCTTCCAGGGCTCGAGCGTCATCTCGCCGATGGACGGCGTCGTCCTCACGAAGAACGTCGAGATCGGCGAATCGATCACGAGCGGCGTCTCGTCGTTCAACGCGGGCACCGTGCTCTTCAGCGTCGCCGACGTCTCTCGCATGATCGTCAAAGCCGGCGTGAACGAAGTCGACATCGGCAAGATCCGCGTCGGCATGCCGGTGAAAGTCACGCTCGATGCGTATCCGAAAGTCGTCTTCAACGGACGGATCGATCGCATCGCGCCGGCCGTGCAGGTCGTCGACAAAATGCGCGTCTTCAACGTCGAGATCCGTCTCGATGCGCAGGGCCGCGAGCTTCGCAGCGGCATGACCGCGAACATCGAAGTGATCGGCGAGAAGAAACAAAAAGTACTCACCGTCCCCGTCGAATCAATTTTCAAGCGCGACGATCAGGAAGTCGTCTACGTGAAGAAAGCGATCGACCCGAAAGCGTTCGAAGCGGAGTCGAAGAAGAAGCTCGAAGGCGACGCGGCGAAGCAGGCCGAGAAAGACTCCTGGAAAAAATTCTTCGACAAACGCGTCGTCGTCACCGGCCTCGCGGACAACGCCAAAGTCGAAATTCTCAGCGGCCTCAAACCCGGCGAAGAAATCGCCATCGCCGATCCCACGCTGTCGAAGAAGGATAACGAGGATGACGATTAGGTGGTTGTCGGTTGCCGGTTGTCGGTTGTCGGGAGACCCGCAATCGCCCACGACGACGACAACCGACTCCCGGCGACGACCATCG
>JBQCJC010000109.1:0-4265 GCA_051953135.1 Thermoanaerobaculia bacterium
GGCGTGCGCTCGCGCAGCGCCGGCAGACTCGCGCGAAACGTCGCGCCGTAGCCGATGCCGCGGCTCTCCGCGCTGATCGCGCCGCCGTGAAGCTCGAGCAGATGTCGCACGATCGCGAGTCCGAGCCCGAGTCCCATGTGCTGTCGCGTCGAGGAACCATCGGCCTGTCGAAAGCGCTCGAACACGAACGGAAGGAACGCGGGATCGATCCCCTGCCCCGTGTCGCGCACTTCGATCACGGCATCGCGTTCGTTCGTGCTCAACGTCACGTACACATCGCCATCGCGACCGGTGAACTTCACCGCGTTCGACAAGAGATTCCACACGACCTGCTGCAATCGCTGACTGTCGCCCTTCACCCACACCGCGTCGTCGATGCTCGCGTGAATGCGAACGCCTTTCGCGTCGGCCGCGGTGCGCACGGTGTTGATGGCCGCGGCGACGACCGGCGCGAGCTCGACGGGTCGCGGATCGATGCGCATCTTTCCCGCGGTGATGCGCGAGACGTCGAGCAGATCGTCGATGAGCTGCGCCTGCATCTTCGCGCTGCGTCGAATCGATTCGATGCCGTCGCGCTGCACGTCTTCATCGAGCCGCTCTTCGTCGAGCATTTGCGCCCAGCCAAGGATCGCGGTCATCGGTGTGCGTAACTCGTGGGAGAGCGTTGCGAGGAATTCATCCTTCGCGCGATTCGCTCGCTGCAAGGCGGCTTCGGATTCGAGTAAACGCGCCGCGGTCTGCTCCGCTTGCGTGCGTGCGCGAAGCTGCGTGCGAACGAGCAGCATCAGCAGCGTGGCGATGATCATTCCGCTGACAAACGTGCCGGCGCCGAGCGTCCACGCCGCGCCACGACCCTGGCGTCGCGAGATCCAGCGCACGCTCCAGCGACGACCGGCGATGTCGATCACGCCGTCCTGCTCGAATCGCGGATGCGACGGAAGATCGGGCGTGCGATAGAGCACCTGATTCGCATCGCGCAATTCGAAGCCGAGCTCCGGTCTGCGCTGCGTGCCGAATAAGCCTTCCAGAAAATCGCGCGCGCGAAACGGCGCATAGACGAAGCCGATCAGCGCGCGACGGCGTTCGTCGAGTGAATGCGGCGTCGTGCCGGTGACGTAAAGCGGCGTGTAGATGAGAAAGCCCGGCTGCTTGTGCGCGTAAATCTCCTGCACGAGTGTGACGGGACCAGACGCCGCGGGCCGTCCGGTATCGCGAGCGCGAATCATCGCCTCGCGACGCACCGGATCGGTGAACATGTCGTAGCCCATCGCGGCGCGATTGCGAGAATCGAGCGGTTCGAGCACGACGATCGCGTGATACTCCGCGCGTTGCGTCGTCGGCCTCACGCGAAATTCTTCGAAGCCTTCCGCGCGCATTTCGTTTTCGAGATCGTCGACATCGTCAGGCAGGATGCGAATCGAAACGCCGATGCCCTGCACGCCGGGATAACGCCGCTGCACGTTGAGACTGCGGATGTACGCGATCAACTCTTCGCGCGGCCGCGTCGGATCCGCGACCGCGAGTCCGCGCACGGCGGTGAGCACGTTGAGGTACGTATCGATGCGCGCGCCGAGTGCATCGCGCGTGGCCTGAACCGCGTTCTCGAATCGCGCGCGATCCGCGGTGCGCGTCGACGTGAACACGAACCACGTCGCAAGCAGCGTGAGCACGACGAACACGCCGAACACGAACCAAGGCAGGATGCGATCCCGGGCCACGTGCGCAGTTTATGCAGACCGAGCGCCGTCTTTGTAATCGTGACGCGGCGGCATCCTGCGGACGGTCGTGCGTTCGCGGGCTGGAAGCCCGCGGTCCGGCCGGCAGGATGCCGGCGCTCCGTTTACGCATCCGCACAACCGTCGCCCACTTGGCAGCCGTACGTGACGTCTGCGAAGCAACAAGCGCGGGCGGCCGTGCCGCCCCTCTTGACGAACGCCTCTGTTGGGCCTAATGTTCGCGCATTCTAATTGCGACTGAGTCTCAATAGCGAACAACCAGGCATGCCGCTTCGAAAATTCTTCTTCTGGCTTCACCTCACCGCCGGCGTCCTCGCCGGGATCATCATCTTCGTCCTCTCCGTCACCGGCGTCGCACTCGCGTATCAACGCCAGATGCTCGCCCGCGCGGAGCGCGACGTTCGCTCCAGCGCCGCGACCCTCGCTCCCGCATCACAGCTCGTCCCGAAAGGCGCAACGAATCTCACCATTCGTTCCGATGCAAACGCACCCGTCGTCGTCGCGATCGGGCGCGAGAAAACGCTCTTCGTCGATCGCGCCACCGGCAAGGTCCTCGGTGAAGGCGCCATCGGTCTTCGTAAAACACTGCGCAAGATCGAAGACGCGCATCGCTGGCTGATGCTCGAGGGCGACGCGCGCGACAGCGGGAAAAAACTTACCGGCGCCGCGAATCTCGCGTTCCTCTTCATCGTCCTCACCGGCTTCTGGATCTGGGTGCCGCGCACGCGCGCCGCGCTGCGCAGCGTGATCATTTTCCGCGGCGGTCTTCGCGGCAAAGCCCGCGATTTCAACTGGCACAACGTCCTCGGCATCTGGTCCTTCCTGCCGCTCGTCCTCGTCGTCTTCAGCGGCGTCGTGATCTCGTATCCGTGGGCGTCCCGCCTCGTCTATCGCGCGTTCGGCAGCACGCCTCCGCCGCAGCAACAAGGACCTCCTGGCGGCGGAGCGGAACGCGGCCCGCGCAAGGAAACGAATCCCGAGCAACTCGATCGCATCGTCAGCGCGGCGATGAGCGAAGCGAATCGCGTCGCGCCGCAATGGCAATCGATCAGCGTGCGACTGCCGCTCTCATCGAAAGGACCGATCACCGTCAACGTCGATGAAGCGAACGGCACGCGTCCCGACAAACGCTCGCAACTGATGCTCGATCCGAAGACCGCGCAGTTCGTCGAGCACAAAACGTACGCGCAGCAGGAAGCGGGACAGAAAGCGCGCGCGTGGCTTCGCTGGATTCACACCGGCGAAGCGGGCGGCGTGATCGGACAAACCGTCGCGATGCTTGCTTCGCTAGCTGCCGCCGTTCTCGTCTACACCGGAATCGCCCTCGCACTTCGCCGCTTCCGCGGCTGGATCAAACGAAAGGAATTCGCAACATGAGTGGTCGTCGCGCCAAATCCCTTCGCAGGAAAATCGCAGTTGGAGCTCTCGTCGCCTGTTCGACATTCGCACCGAAAACCGTTCACGCGCAGGAACCACCGTCGACGCCAACGCCGAAGTCGAACGGCAACAGCGTCGCCGAGTTGCCGTTGCGCATTTTCGCGATTCCGGCGGGCTCGCTCGATGAAGCATTGCGCACGTTCGAGAGCGTCACGAGCATGCGTGTGCGCGTGACCTTCGATCGCGAAGTGCTCGCGCACATCAACACGAACGGTGTGAGCGGCACGATGTCGAACGACGACGCGCTGCGAACGTTGCTCGCGAATAGTGGCGTCGAGTACCGCATCAACAACCGGCAGAACGTCACGTTGTCGATGCCGGGAATCGCGGAGACGATCGATGTTGGCGCGGCGGTGCCCGAGGTTTCGTCGCCGAAGATGACGAGGCCGATTCTGGAGACGCCGCGCACGATCAACGTCATCGCCGAAGAGACCATCCTCGCGCAGGGCGCCACCACATTGCGCGACGTCCTGCGCAACACACCCGGCATCACTTTCCAGGCCGGCGAAGGCGGCGGTGGTGTTCCGGGCGATACGTTCTCGATGCGCGGCTTCAGCACCGGCAACGACATCACGCTCGACGGCATGCGCGAATCGGGCGCGTACTCGCGCGATGCGTTCAACATCGAGCAGGTCGAGGTGATCAAAGGACCAGCGGGCGCGATCGCGGGACGAGGTGCAACCGGCGGCTCGATCAACATCGTCACGAAAGCCGCGAAATTGCAGAGCTTTTCGCGCGCATCCGTCGAAGCCGGAAGCGCCGATCATCAGCGTGCGACGTTCGACACGAACATCCCGCTCGACTCGATCGGCGGCGCGTTTCGGCTCAACGCGATGACCAGCGAAGGCGGCGTTGCCGGTCGCGACGTCGTGCACAACGAAAGCTGGGGCGTCGCGCCGACGCTCGCATTCGGCATCGGCAAACCGACGCGCTTCTCGATCGCGTATCAGCATCTCTCGCAGAACAACGTGCCGGATTACGGATTGCCGTGGGCCGCATTCGAAACGTCGCCGCGCGCGGATCAATCGAACTTCTACGGACTTCGCGACTACGACTACGAAGACGTGAACGCCGATGCCGCGACCGCGACGG
>JBQCJC010000110.1:0-2784 GCA_051953135.1 Thermoanaerobaculia bacterium
GAAATTTGGTGGCGCGCCGGCGCCTGCGCCGGCTGGAGCGGCGCCCCCCTCGGCGCCCTCGCCCGAAGGCGCCGCACACCACGCTTCGATCGATGGACTCACAACCACTGCGCGTCCGTCCGCACGCTCTCCGATCGCGACACATCGGCGACGAGGCGTCGCCGACCCAGCCGGCGGTGGCGCCGGCGCTCCGCTTGACACAATCACACCTCTCCACCGATCATCACCGCGCCGATATGAGTTACGCCTCCAGCGCCCGCGCCACTGCCGCACACATTTCGATGATGTGTATGGGCATGTGCATGTGTATGCGCTAGCGCGGGTGTAGCTCCTCTCACAGACCTCCACCCGCGGCACAGCGCCGGCGCGGTGGAGCGAAACGAATTCCTCGTTTCCGAACCTCAGAAGAAAGCCTGAACGTTCGCCAAGCCTGCCGCCCGGTACCGGGTCCGGCGGGCTTTTTCATTTCGGCGAATTCGACAGCGAAAGGCATTTCTTCCATGAGCAATCTGCGATTCGAGACTCTTCAGGTTCACGCCGGCCAGGAGCCCGCGCCCGGCACCAACGCGCGCGCCGTTCCGATCTACCAGTCCACATCCTTCACGTTCGACGACACCGCTCACGGCGCGCGTCTCTTCGCGCTGCAGGAGTTCGGCAACATCTATTCGCGCATCATGAACCCGACCACCGACGTGTTCGAGAAGCGCATCGCCGCGCTCGAAGGCGGCGTCGCGGCACTCGCAACATCATCCGGTCAAGCCGCACAACTGCTCGCACTCACGACACTCGCCGAAGCCGGCGACAACATCGTCTCGACGTCGTTTCTCTACGGCGGCACGTACAACCAGTTCAAAGTCTCGTTCCCGCGACTCGGCATCGAGACGCGCTTCGTCGAAGGCGACGACCCCGCGGCGTTCGAAGCGAAAATCGACAGCCGCACGAAAGCGATCTACGTCGAAACGATCGGCAATCCGCGCTTCAACGTCCCTGACTTCGAAGCGATCGCCGCGATCGCAAAAACGCATGGGATCCCATTCGTTGTCGACAACACGTTCGGCGCCGCGGGTTATCTCGCGCGGCCGATCGATCACGGCGCGGACATCGTCGTGCAATCGGCGACGAAGTGGATCGGCGGTCACGGCACTTCGATCGGCGGCGTGATCGTCGACGCCGGCACCTTCGACTGGGGCAACGGCCGCTTCCCGACATTCACCACACCCGCACCCGGCTATCACGGTCTCAACTTCTACGAGACCTTCGGACCGAAGTCGCCGTTCGGCAACATCGCCTTCATCATCCGCGCACGCGTCGAAGGTCTGCGCGATCTCGGTCCATCACTCAGTCCGTTCAATTCGTTCCTCTTCCTGCAGGGACTCGAAACGCTTTCGCTGCGCGTGCAGCGTCACGCCGACAACGCGCTCGAGCTTGCGCGCTGGCTGAAGCAACAACCCGACGTGACGTGGGTGAGCTATCCGGGACTCGAAGAGCATCCGTATCACCTGCGCGCGAGCAAGTACCTGCGCAATGGCTTCGGCGGCGTGCTCGCCTTCGGCATCGCGGGCGGTCTCGAAGCAGGTCGCGCGTTCATCGAGAGTCTCG
Organism: Thermoanaerobaculia bacterium; assembly: GCA_051953135.1. GTDB lineage: Bacteria > Acidobacteriota > Thermoanaerobaculia > Gp7-AA8 > Gp7-AA8 > QHVT01. The sequence goes on from JBQCJC010000110.1 coordinate 1,600, forward strand.
AGCTCGCGTCGCATCTCGCCAACGTCGGTGATGCGAAGACGCTCGTGATTCATCCGTCGTCGACGACGCATCAGCAACTCACGGACGACGAGCAGCGCGCGAGCGGCGTGACGCCCGATCTCATTCGCGTCAGCGTCGGCATCGAGCACATCGACGACATCAAACACGATTTCGAGCGCGCGTTCTCGCGCATTCGCAACGAGGCCGCGGCGTGAGCAAGTCGTTCGTGCTTCCGTTTCCGCTGATCCTCGAGAACGGCGGCGTGCTCGACGATGTGACGGTCGCGTTCCGCACGTGGGGCCGGCTGAATGCGGACCGCGCGAACGCGGTGCTCGTCTGCCACGCGCTGACCGGCAACGCCGACGCTGATGAGTGGTGGGAACCGCTCATCGGCGCCGGCCGCGCACTCGATCCCGATCGCGATTTCATCGTCTGCTCGAACATTCTTGGCAGTTGCTACGGCACGACCGGGCCGTCGACGTACGACGGCGAGTTCCCGCGCATCACGGTGCGCGACATCGTCGCCGTGCAACGCGTGCTCGTTCGTCACCTCGGCATTCGCAAACTGAAGCTCGTCATCGGCGGTTCGTTCGGCGGCATGCAGGTGCTCGAATGGGCGCTCTCCGCGCCGGAGGTCGTCGAGGCCATCGCGCCGATCGCGACGAACGCGCGGCATTCGCCGTGGACGATCGCGTGGAGCGAAGCGCAGCGCCAGGCGATTGCATTGGATCCCATACAAGGTCTCGCGATCGCACGCATGATCGCGATGTCGACGTATCGCAGTCACGCGAGTTATGCGACGCGCTTCGGGCGTTCGCATGATGGCGAATCGTTCGCGGTCGAGAACTGGCTGCGGCGTCACGGTGATCGTCTCGTCGCGCGCTTCGATGCGCAGACGTACGTGACGCTCACGCACGCGATGGATTCGCACGACGTCGCACGCGGTCGCGGTGCGTACGAGAGCGTGCTCGCATCGATTCAACAACCAACGCTCGTCGTCTCGATCGACAGCGACATTCTCTATCCACCCGTCGAGCAGGAAGAGCTCGCGGTCCTGATCCCAAACGCCACGCTGCACACGATTCACTCGCACCACGGTCACGACGGATTTCTGATCGACGCGGCGGAAATCAATGAACTGGTGAAGGAGTGGAGGGGGGGGGGGGGGGGGGGGGGGGGGGGGGG
>JBQCJC010000111.1:0-8258 GCA_051953135.1 Thermoanaerobaculia bacterium
CGCCCGATCCTTGGGGCAACATTCGTCTGGTCGTCTTCCTCAATCACACCAGTCTTTTCGAGCCGATCTTCCTCGGCGCGGTGCCAGGCCGCTTCATCTGGCGACTCGCCGCGCACGGCGTGATTCCGGCCGCGGACAAAACCACCGACCGGCCGCTCGTCGGGATGGTGTTCAAGTTCGTCGCGCATCACGTCATCGCGATCACACGGCAGCGCGACGACACGTGGTTTCAGGTGTTGCGCACGATCGATCCTGAGTCGATGGTCGTGATCGCGCCCGAAGGGCGCATGAAGCGCGCGAACGGACTCGATCTGCACGGGCGTCCGATGAGCGTGCGCGGCGGCGTGGCGGACATTCTCGAAGCGGTGAAGGAAGGCCGCATGCTGATCGCGTACAGCGGCGGTTTGCATCACGTGCAAATTCCGGGGAAGTGGCCCCGCATCTTCAAGACCGTGCGGCTGCGCGTCGAGAATCTCGAGATCAAGGACTACATCGCCGAGATGCTGTCGCGCGGCGGCGTGGAAGAGTTCAAGAAGAACGTGATGAAGGATCTCGACTGGCGCCGCGATCACTACGCGCCCGAGGATGCGAAGGTCGCGAAGGTGGCCTGAACGTCTTCGGCGGGCACCGGCTTGCTGAAGAGGAATCCCTGAATCAGATCGACGCCGAGGTCGAGAAGAAATTCGAGCTGCTCGTTGCGCTCGACCTCTTCCGCGACGACCGGCACGTTCACCTCGTGCGCGAGCTCGGTCAACATCTTGACGATCGCGCGGCAGCGACGATCCTCCGGCAGCGGTCGCACGAACGCGCCCGAAATCTTGATGCCGTCGATCGGAAACTTCTGAAAGTGCGTGAGCGATGAGTGGCCGGTGCCGAAGTCATCGAGCCAGAGACTCACGCCGAGACGCTTGATGGCGACGAGCACGTCCATCGTTTCATCGGGATGCTCGATGTAACTCGTCTCCGTGATCTCGAGATTCACGCGCGCGACATCCGTGCCGCACGCGGTGATGAGCGACGTGAGCCGGTCGAGAACATTGCCTTCCTGAAACTCGCGCGGCGAGAGATTGACGTTGAGCCGGATGTCGCGCGGCCATTGCGCCGCGTCCGTGTACGCCTGCTTCACGAGCAACGAATCGAGCATGAACAGCTCGGGACCGCCGCTCTCTTCTGCCGCTTCGTGAATGATCGCTGCTTCGCGCAATTCGCCGGTCTGCCTGCGCTGCCGTAGCAACGCTTCCGCGGCGTAGATCGCGCCGGTGCGCGCGTGATGAATCGGCTGATAGACGAGCGTGAGCTGCTCGCGTTCATCGAGCGCGCGATCGAGGGCCGCCTTCGCGGTGCCGTCTACCACCGCTTGTAAAGCTGCCAGGTCGCGAGTGCGGCGCCGATCAGTGCGAGCGCGACGAGAATCTTGTTGCGCTGGATCTGTGACCAGATCGACGACTCCGCTTTCTTCTGTTCGATCAACTCCATTTTCTGGAGCTCGGTGCGTTTGATCGTCTCGCGGATGCTGCCTTCGAAGTCGCGCAGTGTGCGAACGGGCTCTTCTGCCGCCGCGATGCCGCGACCGGTGTTGATCGTCATCGATGCGATTTCGGCCGCGGGCCGCACCAGCTTCTCGCCGCGATCGTCGACGACGTGATAGTCGCCCTGCTCGAGATACAACACCGTCGGCCCCGCCTGGCTGTTGCGTACGAAAAGCACGTGCTCATCGCCGGGCTTGAACTTCGGCACGCCGATCACGTCCTGCGCGATGTGCCCCACGGTCCCGCCCGGCGTCACGATCGTGATCTCCTGCGCGGGAAATCCTTTCAGCGTCTTGCTGACGCGAAACGTGGAGTAGGTGAGGATCCAGTTGCGTGCGTTGTCCCACTGCGATTGCTGGCGAACGCACTCACCAACGACGATCGACGCCGCATTTTCAACCTTCTCTTCGAACGCAACGGCACGAGAGACCGTCGCCGAAGCCGTGAGCGGTGCGATGACGACAAGCAGGAGTGGGAGGAGGCGCCGGGTCATGGCCAGTTGAATAGCAAGGCATGCGCCATTGGAACGCCGGCGCCTCGCCGGCTGGATCGCGGGCGCCTTCGCCCGCGTTGCGCAGAACCGCACGCTCGGTGCTCGAAGCGACGGCGGCGAGGGCGCCGCCGGCCCAGCCGGCGATGGCGCCGGCGCTCCGCTGAGCTACGAAATCACGCGCGCGATAAATTCACGCACCACGTCCACCTCTTCCTGCGCTACCTGGTGGCTCATCGGGTACTCGTGATACTCGACGTTGAGTCCGGCATCTTCGAGCACGCGTCGGGCGCGGCGCGCGTAGTTCACGTCGACCACATCGTCGTACGCGCCGTGCGCGATGAGCACCGGCACGTTCTTGTGCGAGGCGAGGTCTGGCAGGTCGTGCTCGTAGAGTCCGCCACTCATCGCGATGATTCCGGCGAGCGGCTTCGTGTATCGCAGCCCGACATCGAGCGACATCATCGCGCCTTGCGAGAAGCCGGAGATGATGAGCGACGACGTCGGATACTGCGCGGTGATCTCATCGATGAACCGCAACAGCTCCGCGCGCGATTCACTCACCGATTCGTGTTCCGGCGGCCACCCTTCGAACCACGTCCAGCCGAACGTCATGTTCGGCATCGGCTCGAATGGTTTCGGCGCGTTGGGAAAAACGAAGCGAGCGCCGCTTTGCGGATCGAGCAGCGGAGCGAGATCGGCGAGATCGTTCATATCCGCACCGCGGCCGTGAATCATGATCACCATCGGCAGCGATTCGGAGTCGGAGCGTTTCGAAGGAGTGCGAACGATGTGGCGCAGCATGGGGCGGCGATCATAATGCGGGTTAGAATGAATTCTTTCCGATGACCTCCGAGGTGACCCTTGCATATCAATGACTTATTGAAGATTGCGGCCGAGAGACGCGCCTCCGATCTCCACATCAAAGTCGGCTCCCATCCCGTGATTCGCGTCGACGGCGAGCTCGTTCCGCTCGTCGAGTTGAAACGTCTCATGCAGGAAGACACGATCGCGATGGCGTTCTCGATCATGTCCTCCCGTCAGAAAGAGAAGTTCAAGAACAACTACGAGATCGACATCGCCTACTCGGTCCCGGGCCTCGGCCGCTTCCGCTGCAACATCTTCCAGCAGCGCGGCACCGTCGGCATGGTCCTTCGCGTCATTCCGGTCAAGATCTTGTCCATCCGCGAGCTGATGCTCCCGACCGTGCTCGAAAAGATCGCCGAAGAACGCCGCGGATTGATCCTCTGCACCGGCACCACCGGCTCCGGCAAATCGACCACGCTCGCCGCGATGATTGACTACATCAACGCGCATCGCACTGAGCACATCATGACCGTCGAAGATCCGATCGAGTTCCTGCATCGCGACAAGAAATCGATCGTCAACCAGCGCGAAGTCGAAGTCGACACCAAGTCCTTCTCCCAGGCGCTGCGCAGCGCGCTCCGTCAGGATCCCGACGTCATTCTCGTCGGCGAAATGCGCGACTACGAAACGATCGAGACCGCGCTCACCGCGGCTGAAACCGGCCACCTCGTGCTCTCCACGCTCCACACAATGGACGCGACCGAGACCGTCAACCGCATCATCTCCGTCTTCCCGCCGCACCAGCAGAAGCAGATTCGCTTGCAGCTCGCGGCCGTGTTGAAAGCCGTTGTCTCGCTGCGACTCCTCCCGCGCGCCGACGGACTCGGACGCGTGCCCGCCGCCGAAGTGCTCATCTCGACCGCGTACATTCGCGACTGTATCGAGAACAAGGAAAAGACGAAGCTCATCAAAGACGCCATCGCGCAGGGCACGTCGCAGTACGGCATGCAGACCTTCGATCAGTCGCTCTACATGCTCTACAAGAACGGCCTGATCACGCTCGACGAAGCGCTGCGCCGCGCGTCGAATCCCGACGAGTTCCGTCTCAAACTCTCCGGCATTCAGTCGACCGCCGACATGTCGAAAGAAGAGATGGAGCAGAAGCTCACAATCTCCGGCACGTCGACCGACGATCCATTCGGCGACGAGTCGCCGTTCGATTTCTCCAATTCACTTTGATCCCGAAACGGATCGTGACGCCGCGTCGTCACGATCCGTACCTTCCCTCGAATGAAGACCCTGACCCTGGTTCTCTCGTTTCTCCTCGCCCCATTCCTCTTCGCGCAGTCCTCTTCGACCGACGTCGCCGTCACACTCTATCCATTGAATCGTCCCGAGAGCGGAACGTCCGCAACGGTGATGGCGATGGTGCGCAATCGCACGAGCGCGCCGATCGCCGGTTTGATCGCGGACTTCACACTCAGTGACGTACACGCGAAACTCACCGCCGCGCCGCATCCCGCGTGGCCGCAGGATCAATGGTCGTGCACGCGGGTGACCGACCGTCACGTGCGTTGCCGCGTCGACATCGCGCAAGGCCCCGATCAATTCATCCCGCTGATGCTCACGATCGATCCGGTAATCGAAGGACGATTCGTGCTCACCGGACAAGGGTCGTGGACGAATGGCGATGCGACGCAACAGAGCGCGCCGTACAGCGTGTCGTTGCTGCTCGAGCGCTCGATCGTCGTCACGTCGAACGCCGACTCCGGTCCCGCAACGCTGCGTGATGCCATTTCGCGCCTCAACGACGAATGCACGCGCGACGCCGTGCCGTGCGCGGTTCGATTCGATCTTCCGAACGATGCGCGCACAATTTTTCTCGATACGGCATTGCCACCGATTACGGCTCCCGATTTCTCGATCGATGGTCGCGTCGAAGGAAGCAGCGACATCGAGATCGACGGCTCGCGTCTCACTGAGGGCGATGGCTTCGACGTGCGTGGCGAAGGTCCGGCGACGATTCGCGATCTCGCGATCGGCGGGTTTCCAGGGAACGGAATGCAACTGACGCGGCGCGCGACGCCAGGCAACACCAGCGTGTTCGTGTATGCGTGCAGCATCGGGCTGCGTCCCGATCTCACGCCGAATCCGAATCGTCTCCGCGGCGTGCGCATCGACGCACCGGCAACGAACATCTACCTCGGCAACAACATCATCTCCGCAAATGTGCGCAGCGGCGTGTTCATCGACGGCGCGACGAACGTCACGCTGTCGCAGGACGTGCTTGGCGACAACACCGTCCTTCGCAATCTCGGCAACGGCGCCAGTGGCGTGTTCGTCGGTCCGGCCTCGCGTCGTGTCGACATCGTGAATTGCGTGATCGCTGGCAACGCGGATTTCGGTGTCGCCATCGCACACGGCGCAGAGTCGGTGCGCCTCGTGTCGACGAATCGCATTCTCGGCAATCACGTTCTCGACATCGATCACGGACTCGATGCGTTCTCCGGCTACGCGCGCGACGACAAACGTGCGCCGACGCCGCGCATCACCTCCGTGCGTTACGACGCGACGACGAATCGCACGATCATCGAAGGCACGCTCGATGTGCCGGATGCATCGAAAGAATGGACCGTGACGATCTTTGCGCCCGAAGCAGTTTGGACCGACTTGCCGTTGCAGTCCGTGCTCGTGCGCGATGGGTTGTGGTCGTACTTGTACGAAGGTCACGCGACCTTCGGCACCGAGTACTCCGCGTATGCGGACAGCAGCGACATCGCGTACTCCACGAGTGAATTCTCGGAACGCGTCACGCTGCATTGAGTCTGCTAGAGTGCGCGGCCGTGATCTCGATCTTCACGGCCGCGCTCCTTCTCGCCACCGCTCCCGCCGCAACGACACCCGCCACGCCGAAGAACATCATCCTGCTCGTCTCGGACGGTTCCGGCCCGGCGCAATTCACCACCGCCGCGCAGATTCGCGGCGACCAGTTCCGCATTGGCAGGATGCCCGTGATTGGACTGCACACGACGCCGTGTGCGGATCGCGCGGTCACCGATTCCGCCGCGGCCGCGACGACGTTCGCGACGGGATTCAAGACGAACTACGAATGGCTGAGCGCCGATCCGAAAACCGCGGAGCCGCTCGAGACCGTCGTCGAGCGCGCGGAGAAAACCGGGAAGGCCACGGGACTCGTCACCACGTCGTACTTTTGGGACGCGACTCCGGCCGCATTCGCGGCGCATGCGAAGTATCGTCGCGAGCCAGGCGTGCGCGAGCAGATGATGCAGCACGGCATCGAAGTCATCGCCGGAACCGGACTTGCGACTTTCGGCAAGGATGGCGTTCCGTCGTTCGAGGAATTCGCAAAGACGTACGGCTATACCGCCATCTCGACGCGCGAACAGTTCGACGCGGCGAAAGGTGATCGCCTCGTGATCTCGTTTCCGTCGCAGGACCTCGATGCCGATCCGAAGGAAGCGCGTCTCGCGGAGCTGGCGCAGTTCGCGATCGATCATTTGAAGGATGATCCCGATGGTTTCTTCCTGCTCGTCGAGCACGAAGGCACGGACAGCGCGAGCCATCAGAACAATCAACCGGCTCTGCGCGCCGCGCTGACCTCGTTCGACGAAGCGGTCGGCGTCGCACTCGATTTCGCGTCGAAGCGCAATGACACGCTGGTGCTCGTGACCGGCGATCACGAGACCGGCGGCATGCGCATTTCCGAAACCGCGAGCCGCAGGTTTCGCGTCGAGTACTCGACGACGGATCACACCGGCACGGTCGTGCCGATCTTCGCGTACGGCCCGGGTTCCGCGCAGTTCGGTGTGTTTCAGGACAACACGGACATCGGGAAGAAGCTGATGTCGTTCGTCAGCACGAAGAAGTAGATTCTCGCGACGACCGCACCGACGAAGTGGCCGCACGTGACTAAGCGAAGCGACTAGCGCCGCCGGTCGTACCGGCCCGCGAAGTAGACTTCATCGTGTGCCGGACGATCTCGAGCTCTGTTACCTCGCGGCGATGCGCATTCTCGGCTATCGCTTCAACAGCGAGGCGGAGCTGCGCCGCAAGCTGACCTCGAAAAAGAAATTCGACGCGGAGACGATCGAGCGCACGCTCGCGCGCCTGCGCGACGAGAAGTGGCTCGACGATGAGCGCTTCGCCGGCGCGTTCGTGCGCACTCGCGCGCAGAAACGCGTCGGAAAGAATCGCATCGTGCGCGAGTTGCGCGCCGCGGGCGTGACCGGGTCCACCGCGGAGACTGCGGTGAACGCGCATGTCGATCGCGAGCAGCAGGAGAGCGCGTTGCGCGCGTTGCGCGACAAGCGTGCGCGCATTCTCGCGCGGCGTCACGGCGACGATTTCCTCTCGACGGAAGAGGGGAGAAACAAACTGGCGGTTTATCTGTTGAATCAGGGTTACGATGCCGCGCTCGTTTACGAGGCGTTGAAGGAGATTCGGGTTGCTCACCACCAGTCAGATTCGTGAGGCGTTTCTCAGCTATTTCGAGAAGAACGGTCACCGCCGCGTGACCAGCTCATCGCTCGTTCCCGCGGGCGATCCGACGCTGCTCTTCACGAACGCCGGGATGAATCAATTCAAGGACGTTTTCCTCGGCCGCGAGTCCCGCGATTACAACCGCGCGACCACGTCGCAGAAATGCGTGCGCGCCGGCGGCAAGCACAACGATCTCGAGAACGTCGGCCGCACCGCGCGCCACCACACGTTCTTCGAGATGCTCGGGAACTTCTCGTTCGGCGATTACTTCAAGGAAGACGCGATCCGCTTCGCGTATGACCTGCTCGTCAACGAGTACGGTCTCGAGCCGGAACGTTTGTGGTTCTCCGTTTTCGAAGGCGACGACAAAGTGCCGGCCGATGAAGAAGCGGCCGCGCTGTGGGTGAAAGCCGGTGCGCGTCCGGAGCGCGTGTTGCGCTTCGGCAAGAAAGACAACTTCTGGCAGATGGGCGACACCGGTCCGTGCGGACCGTGCTCGGAGATTCACTACTTCCGCGGCGAGGACATGTTGCAGAACGTCGCGGAGCTCGTGAACGGTCCCGGCGACACGACGATGGAAGTCTGGAATCTCGTGTTCATGCAGTACGAGCGCGATGAGAACGGCGTGCTGCATTCGCTGCCCGCACCATCGGTTGACACCGGCATGGGCCTGGAGCGCATTGCGTCGGTGCTGCAGAAGACGCACACGAATTACGACATCGATCTCTTCGCGCCGATCAAGCAGGCGATCGAGCGCATCAGCGGTTACACCTATCGCGCGGACATGGAGGACGATCTCGACACCGCCGTGGGGGGTGTGCTGGATGACGCCGGGGGGGCCACCTTGAGGTTGAACGCAGGGGGGGTTTACGGGAATTTTCTCCGCGGCGTAGTGGGGCGCCGCCTCAGAGGTCGCCCGCTTCGGTTGGGGC
>JBQCJC010000112.1:0-9374 GCA_051953135.1 Thermoanaerobaculia bacterium
GTTGCGTGCGAGGATTTAAACCACGCGCCGCCCATCGCGCCACACACCCGACACGAGATTCACGCCGAAGTGATAGACGAGATGGAGGTAACTCGGCGCATCGAGCAGCACGAAGTCCGCGCGCTTGCCGGTCTCGATCGATCCGGTCTCGTGCGAGATACGCAGTGAATGCGCGCCGTTCAGCGTCGCGGCGGTGAGCGATTCCTCGACGGTCATCTTCATGCGCAGCGTCGCGAGTTGCATGACCATCTGCATCGACTCGGTCATCGACGAGCCGGGATTGCAATCCGTCGACACCGACACCATGCCGCCCTTGTCGATGAGATCGCGCGCTGGAGCATAACGATCGGACATGAGAAAGAAACTCGTCGCGGGCAGAAGATTCGCGACCGTCGCCGAGGCCGCAAGCGCATCTACACCGCGCTCGCTGATGTACATCAGATGATCCGCGCTCACCGCGCCAAGCTCCGCGGCCAGAGCCGCGCCATCGGTATCCGAAAGCTCATCGGCGTGCAGACGCGGCATCATTCCGAGGGACAAGCCCGCGCGCAACACGCGCTCGCCCTGATCGCGCGTGAACACGCCGCGCTCAACGAACGCATCGCAAAACACCGCGAGCTGTTCCTCCGCGACCGCGGGAAGAATCTCGCCGATGATCGTCGAGACGTACGCCTCGCGCGCGGCATCGCTGCCGCGACTCTCCGGCGGAAATTCGTGCGCGGCGAGACACGTCGGCACGAGGCGCACCGGCGAGATCGCGTTCGCGCCTTTCACCGCGCGCAACTGTTTGAGCTCGCACTCGACGTCGAGTCCGTATCCGCTCTTCGCCTCCGCGGTCGTCGTGCCGTAGCGCGCCATCGTCGCGGTGCGCGCGAGCACATTGCTCACGAGCTCTTCGAGCGTCGCCGCGCGCGTCGCATGCACCGTCGACGCGATGCCGCCGCCCGACGCCGCGATCTGTTCGTACGTCTCGCCCTGCAATCGCCGATTGAATTCGGATTCGCGAAATCCCGCGAACGGAATGTGCGTGTGCGTATCGACGAAGCCCGGCACCGCGGTTGCGCCGCGTGCATCGACGTCGTCGTCGATGACGAGCGTCTCCGGCTTCTCATTCTCCGGGCCGACGTACGCGATGCGCTCGCCGTCGATGACGATCACCGCGCGTTCGTGCACGCGCAACTCGCGCATCGCGCGTCCGCGTTTGCCCGCGCGGCCGGTCGGCGTTGCGATTTGCGAGAGGTTGCGAACGAGTGTAGCCATTAATTCTGTCGCTGACGAAACAGCGCCGTCAGCGGCTGATCGTTCGTCTCTTCCTCGGCATCGAGCAACACCATCTGCTGCGCCGTATCGAGCAACGCCTGCAGACGATTGCGCGCGGCGCGGCGCTCGATCTTCAGATCGAGAATCGTCTTCTCCAGATCGCCGACGCGTTGCGTGGCCTGCGCGATCAGACGCTCGGACAACAACTCCGCGTCTTTCACGATCAGCTCCGCTTCCTTGCGCGCATTCGCCGTCAGATCCTCGGCGACTTTCTGCGCGGAGAGCAGCGTGTCCTTGAGAATGCGCTCACGATTCGAGTGATCCTCGAGATCCTCGCGCAGGTTGATGAGATCGCGCGTCAGGCGATCGTTCTCGCGCAGCAGGCGCTCGATCTCCTCGGCGACGAGGTGCAGGTAGGCGCGCACCTCATCCGGGTTGTACCCCTTGAGACCGCGAGAAAACGTTTGCTTCTGAATCTCAAGCGGCGTCAGGTTTTGCATCCTCGCCCTCCCAACACACCGAAAGTTATCCTGGGAGTATAAGCCGCGCCGCAATCACCGCGAGCACCTGGCGCAAAAGCCAGATGAAAAACACGAGCACGAGCGGTGACCAGTCGATGCCCGCCGTGTCGAAGCGCCGCAGAAAACGGCGGATCGGACGCAGGAACGGCCGCGTCATGCGCTCGAAGATGTCGTTGAGCTGCTCGAGCACGCCAAAGAACTGCCGATGCCGCCAGCGAAACTTCGACTGGCGCATGAAGAAAAGGATCCACGAGAGAATCACCCAGATGAAGATCAGCCACTGGATGACGTCGAGAATCCAGCCGATCGCCCGGATGATGATGAGAAGGAAGTCCATGCGAGCCGCAGTGTAATCGACGCTTCGGAGCTATCCTCGCGATCCGAAGATCGCCCGTCCCACACGAATGATCGTCGCGCCTTCCTCGATCGCGATCTCGAAATCATCGGTCATGCCCATCGAAAGCTCGGGCAATCCCACGGAATCGCGCAGCGCACGCAGCTCGCGAAAATAATGCCGCGAATCATCGTGCACCGGCGGAATGGCCATGAGTCCGCGAAGATCGAGTGACGCGAGCTCGCGAATCTGCGCGACGAGCGACGGAATCTCGCTGACCTCCGCGCCGCTCTTCTGCTCTTCGTTGCCGATGTTTACCTGCAGAAGAATCTCCTGCCGCTTGTTCATCGACTCCGCGATGCGGGCGATGCGCTGCGCGAGCTCCAGCGAGTCGACGCTCTGAATCACATCGAAGAGCTTCACCGCGTCTTTCGCTTTGTTCGATTGCAGATGACCGATGAGATGCCAGCGCGCGGACGACGCGACATCCGGCTTCTTGTCGCGCCCTTCCTGCACTTTGTTCTCGCCGACATTCGTCGCGCCCGCGTGGAGCACGTGCTCGATGTCCGATGCGGGAAACGTCTTCGTCACCGCGACGAGCGTGACGTCTTCCCGCTTGCGCCCCGCGCGTTCACACGCGGCGCGAATGCGCGACTCGACTTCCTCGAGATTCGCGCGAATTTCTTCAGCCCGCGACATGCGCACGCTTCCGTTCGAGGAATCGTCCGTCGCCGCTGTCGACCGCACGATTCGCGAGACGATCCGCATCTTTGTTGCCCGCGCGGAGCGTGTGGCGAATGGCGAAGCGCGAGAATCGCCGCACCATCGACTTCGCCTTCTCGTACATCGGAACGAGATTCGGATGCTTGACGCGATAGACGCCGAGCATCTGTTTCACGAGCAGCTCGGAATCCGAAACGATCTCGACTTCCGTCGCTCCCTCGGCATGCGCGGTCTCGAGCGCCTCGAGCAGTCCCGCGTATTCGGCGACGTTGTTGGTCGTGCGGCCGAGGTAACCGCCGATCTCGATGATGTCGCCGGTGTCTGTCTTCATGAAAACGCCGTAGCCCGCGGGACCGGGATTGCCGCGCGCCGCGCCGTCAATGTGTGCCGTGATTTTCAGGATGAGGGGCTCCCAGATGGAGAATTCGATGACAACCTTCGCAGCGTACCATCTCGCCGCGCTTGAGTTGCTGCATCACCTGCGGACGCACGCGCGTGCGGCACGAAGAGCAACTGTCATTCGCGATCGACGTGACCGCGACCAGCGCGCGCTGCTTGTAGAGCTTGTAGAACTCGTTGCGCAAACGCTCCGGAATTCCGGGCTCGAGCTGCTGCACTTTCGCGCGCAGTTTCTCGGCTTCTTTTTTCAGATCGCCGAGTGAGCTCTGCCACTCTTCGTGCGCCGCGTCGTAACGCGCCTTCAGCTCATCGTGACTCGCTTTGCGCTCGTCGAGCTGCTTCTGAAATCCCTCGGACTCGGTCATGTTCCTGAGCACCGATTCCTCGAGATCCTTCACGCCCTTGCGCGTCGCATCGATCTCTTTCCATGCAGCGGCGTACTGCTGCTGATTCTTCACCTGCATGAGCTGCCCCTGATACTTCTTGAGCACCTCCTGCTGATCGGAAAGCTCGCCGTCCACGCGGCGGCGTTCTTTTGCGAGTGTGTCGAGCTGCGTCTGCAGCTTCGTCATCTCGCTGTTGGCACTTTCCCATTCGCGCTCGACCACGGCGAAGCTCTCCGGCTTCGCGGCCATTTGCCTTTCGCGCTCATTCAGCGCGGTGAGCACGGTCTGCAACTCCCACAGTTTGTCGACGTCGCTCAACGATCCCTCCAGAAACAAAAAAGGCGTTCCACGGATGGAACGCCTGATTGGACGAGGTCCTCTCCAACTCGGATCGGACAGATTTTTGAAAGTAGTTTCAGCATTGCGCTTGCTGGTGGGTCCACCAGGATTCGAACCTGGGACCTGCCGGTTATGAGCCGGTAGCTCTAACCGCTGAGCTATGGACCCGGACGCGCGATTCTATCAGACGAATTCGCGCGTCGCCGAATCCTCAACGCACTTCGACCTGATCGCCGACGATGATCTCCTTGCGCGACTGCACGATGACCGCCGTCGCCGTCTCCGCCTGAGTCGTGAGAACGCCGATCTGACCGATCACCTGACGCGGCTGATCATTGCGCTCACTCGGACGGAAAACAGTGAGGAAGTCACCCGGTTCGATCTGATCGTTGGTGCCGAGATCGATCTGCACGAGATTGCCGTCGCCAGTGCCGAGGTTCCAGCCGCGGGTGTCGACGATGTAACCCTGCGAGCGACCGCTCGGCGCATCGCACCACTGCGCCATCGCCGGTACGCGCGCGATCGGAATCGGGAGCTGCGGCAGCGGCTTGAGTCGCGCGCCGATCGAAATCTCGCGGCACGACTGTGTGACGATCGCACGTGCGCGATTTCCTTCGAGACAGAGAATGCGAATCTGTCCGACGTACTGGTAATGACGGCCGATGATCTCGCCGGTCACGGGATGCTTGACGATGTCGCCCGGCTCGACCGCGAGATACGTTTCACCCGCGACGAGGCCAGTGTCGGCACCGCCGGAAACGTAAACGAGATCGCCTTCTGCCGCGGTGCCCGGACGTTCCGGATTGGTCTGACGCGGCACGTATTTGATGTCGACTGCTTCGTGCGACTGCACGTAGTTCGGCATCGGTTCCTGCGGATGACCGATGTAGCCGTAGCAATAGATGTCGGATTCGGTTGCGAGCGGAAGCGGACGCGTGTCGGCTTCGACGCGCGCGATGGGAATGCCGCTGTCCGTCGTGGTGTCGGCACCGAACTCGCCTTCGAGCTTGTCGCTCGATTTCGGACTCACCGCCGAGAGCGCACCGCTTTCGCCGGATGCATCCGCGGTTGCACCACCTGCTGCCGCGGCAGCATCGCCGGCTTCACCGGTCACGAGCAGCACATCGCCCGGATAGATCCAGTGTGCGTCGGTGATCCAAGTGTTCGCTTCCCAGAGCTGCGGCCACAGATACGCGTTGCCGTAGTACTGCTGCGCGAGCGTCCACAGCGTGTCGCCCGATTTGATCTCGTGGGTTTTCGCGCCCGCGGGATAGGTCGCCGGATCGGGCGGCTCGTAGGCCGTCCAGTGATCGCCGTAGCGATGCAGATTCTTCGGCGGAACGGACGATTGTTTCTGCGCGAACGCAGTCGTCGCAGGGATCGCGAGGGCGATCACTAACGAGAGAAAGGGAGCCACCCTACGCACACTGACCATCATCCCCTCCCTGGTCTTTTCACCAGTTCGGCGGAAAAGTTAGCGCGAATGTGGGAGTTACGTCAATTCGCGTGCGTGCGAATGAGCAACAGAACGCCGTCCGAGCCGTCGACGCGCTGCGCGTGAAGCCACGTCGCAGGCATTCCGACGTCGATTAGTGCCTCGCGGATATAGAGCGCGGTGTCATCGGCGGATTGGACGTAAATCGCGCGCGGCTCGCGATTCGCGAACACCGCCGCAACTCTCTTCAGCGTCTCGGTCGTGGTCCGGTCGAAGACGCGAACGACGAGCTGATCGGGATACGGACGCGTCACTTCGATGTCGTTGATCTGCAGCAGTTCGGCGTATTGCTGATCGAGCTCGAATCCGCTCTTTGCGCCTTCGACGACCCCTTTCGCGACGCCGATGGCTGTCGTCGTGGCGATGGTCGCATCACGCGTGATGCGATAGCGCTCGACCATGTCGTCGACGCTTTCGACTTCGTCGCCGCCAAGAACCGCGGCTACGACGCCGGCGACACGACCAATGCGCGCGCCATGTTTCATTGCGGCGTCGTCGTCGGTCGTGCCTTCGGTCGCGGGATCAGGCGCGGAGTTCGACGAAGCGCAGGCGACGGAGAAGAGTGCGGCGAAAGCGACCGTGGCGAGCGTGCGATTCATGAAGCATCTCTCCCCATGCGATTCTGCGCCGCCAGTTCGCAACGGCTCTGCCAGCTTCGCGCAGAGAGAAGACGACGAATTCTCGCGACGCTATGCCGCCCTCGGAGGCCAGTCCTGTGTCCTCGGGGCGACAATTGTGCGACGCGAAGCGTGCACTTTCACGAAGATGACTACTGCCAGATCGAAGCGATTGCCATGGAGAACTTCGAATGGGCCGTGGAGGAGGCTCGAAAGATCGATGAGTTCTCCGCGGCGCATCGCGCCGGACTCGGTTGGGATGCCATGTACCTGCGCACCGAACCCCCACTCGGGTTGAAAAATCGCGGCATCACCACCGAGGCATTCACGACCGCCGTGTCACCACATCTTCCGCAATTTCATCGCGTGACGACCGGCTACAGCACACATGTCGAAGAGATCCGGACGGCGATCGCATTCGGCATCGACAACGATGTCGCCGTGTTCGCGGAGCATCGCGACGGCATCCTCGTATCGATGTGGTTCGCGTTGAGCCTTCTCGATGAGGAACGAATCGAGACCGTGCTCGCGGCGCTCACCGCACTTTCGGAATTCGATCTCGCACTTGCCGACTGGGGATGGACACGCATCATCCCCATGAAAGACGAAAACGCGCTGCGCGAGTATCTGCGGCAGCGCGTTGTAACGTTCGGTGCGTTCGAAGTGAAAGAGAGCTGATTGCAGAAACTGATGCGCGGGTTCGTCCGTTGAATCAGCGCAGCGTCACCACGCCATCCGCGTCGGGCACGGAGCCGCCCATCTGCTTCTTCTCGTACGTCTCGAGCTTCTTCGTGTGCTTGTCGTAATTCTTCAGCACTTTCTTCACGTACTGGCGCGTCTCGCGGAACGGCGGGATTCCGCGGTAGCGCATGACGTTGCCTTCGCCGCCGTTGTACGCGGCGATGGTCTTCTTGAGATCGCCGTTGAAACGCTCGTTGAGGTACTTGATGTACTTCACGCCGGCGTCGATGTTCTGCTCGGGATCGTAGAGATCGCGTGCACCCATCCAGCGGCCGGTGCGCGGCATGAGCTGCATGAGACCTTTCGCGCCGACCTGCGATTTCGCACGCGGTTTGAAGCGCGATTCCTGTTCGATCACGGCCGCGACGAGCGCGGGATCGACGTCGTACTTTTTCGCCTTCTCGTAAATCAGATCGCCGTACGGAATCTCTTCGGCGAAGAAGTCGGCGCGAATGGTGTCGTTGATGCGGCGCATCTCTTCGACAAACACGTCGCGCTTCGACTGCGGCGCATGCTCATGTGCTCCCGCTGCCCACTTCCGCGTCTCGATCCAGTTCTGATCGAAGAGCGAGAGCTCGCGCGAGACGTACTTGTCCGGCAGAACCTGCGCGAGCTTGAAGACGGTGTTGCCGGTGAAATCGCCGCCGAGGTTGGCGACGACTTTTTCGTTGGCGTCTTTCACGCGGACGACGCGCACGGTGTCGAGATCCCTCTGCACGATCCACTGCGCGTTGTCGAACGTCTCGGCGACACCGCCGACCGACAAGGCCGTGCCGAGAAGCAGGGCTGCAGCGCCGCGACCGCCGAGGAGGCGGGCGGTGCGAGAACGTTCAGCCGATCTGCGAAGTCGCGCCAAACGAATCGAGAGGGAGTCCTTCATGGGGCGTTTTTGAGGCATTCACGTTTCCAATGGAGTTCTTATTTCGATTCAAATAACCTGGATTGCCGGAACCGCGACTGGAAACGCCCCGTTTGGCGGGGAATATTGCTGGACGAGCCTGTCACAGCCGACAAGCTGTGTCGTGTCAGCAACTTAGTCCATGAAATCTTTTGGGGAAATCGAGGGGATCACTCGCCGAAAACCTCCGCGCTGAAGCGCTCGATCCGGCATTCCGGAGATCGCCAGGCGTCGTGAGGAAGTCCTGCCTTCATGCAGGTATGACGGAGAAACGTCTCCGCGTCCCAGCCGTACTCGGTGGCGACCTGAGGCAGCAGCAACCCTGCGCGGGAGCCGCGCGAGATGATCAACCCGTCGCGTCCGATGACGATGTCGTCGACGTTCGTCAGCGGCTCGATCGGACTCATCACCGAGATCTCGATGTGCAGCGACACGAGCTCATCGGAACGCACGGGATAGAAGCGCGGATCGCGTGTCGCGGCGTTCACCGCATTCGACGAGACCGATTGCACGAGCGGTGCGACCGGGTGAATCGAGCCGATGCAACCGCGCAGGTCGCCGCCATTGCTCGCGTGCAGCGAAACGAATGCGCCAGCGGGACGCTTCAGGTCGTCATCAAATGCGTGGATGTCGAGTTGCAGCCGATTGCCGCCGAGAACTGTCGCGATCGATTCACGGGCGATCGACAGGAGTTGCGTCCGCTGGGGCTGGCTGAGCATCGGGTTTTCGCTGAGCTGGTTTTTGATAGATGAGCACGAGATTGCGAATGTACACGAGCAATCCCGCGCACTGCGCGATCGTGAACACGGTGTCCCGAATGTGAATTGCGTAGATCGCGGTGATGATCCCGCCCGAGAGCGAGAGGTACCAGAACACCACCGGGATGTAGCTGACCTTCTTCTTCTCCGACGCGATCCACTGCACGATGAAGCGCGAGCCGAAAAGGATCTGGCCGGCCAGTCCGAAGACGACCCACAGATTGAATTGAAACGCCTTCACGACGAGCGATCCTCGACGTCGTAGTTCAGCATTCGTTTCCCCATCCAACGCACGGCGAAGCAATCCGCGAGGCCGCGGAACGCACGATTCATCGCGCCGTACTTCGATTGTCCGAATTGCCGCGGCCGGTGATTCACCGGCATCTCGATCACCTTGTATCCCGCGTAACGCACGAGCGTCGGCAGGAAGCGATGCATGCCGGTAAAGAGCCGCACGCGATCGACCGCTTCCTTCTTCACGAGCTTCAGCGAGCAGCCGGTGTCGGTGATCTGATCGCCGGTGATCATGTTGCGCACGCCGTTGCCGATCTTCGACTGCATCTTGCGGCTCCACGTGTCGCGTCGATTCACGCGCACGCCGATGACCATGTCGACGCCGGTCTCTTCGAGTTTCTGCATCATGCGCGGGATGTCGGCAGGATCGTTCTGCAGATCCGCATCGAGCGACACCACGAGACGGCCGCGCGCATTGCGCCACGCCGCATCGAGCGCCGCGGTCTGCCCGCTGTTCTTCTTCAGCGCCAGCACGCGCAGCATCGGATACGTCTCGCGAAGACCACGCAGCACGTCGAGACTGTGATCGGTCGAGCCATCATCAACCGCCACGATTTCGTACGACCAGCCGCGCCCCTCCAATGCCTGCGCGATCTCGCGCAACAGGAG
>JBQCJC010000113.1:0-7214 GCA_051953135.1 Thermoanaerobaculia bacterium
CTCTCCACTGTTCATCGCTCCGAATAATCCCTGCATGATCCCCCTCAGCGACGACCGTCCTCTCAGCATCAGCTTCAAATCCTCAAACAGCAACGCTCCGATCCTTCCCACATCTCGATGCAGGCGCGCGACCCAGTAGCGATTGCGCGTGCGCAATCGCAGCGCATCGCCGCGCAGTGCCTTCGCGCTGCTCGACCCGCGATGCGTGGCTTTCACCACCGGCAGCACGGACACGCGCCATTCGTTTTCGTGCAATCGCGCCGAGAGCTCGACGTCTTCGTAGTACGCGAAGAAGCGTTCATCGAACATGCGCTCGCCGAGCGCTGCGCGTCGATAGAGCGTGGCCGTTGCGGAAACACCCCATGCAACCGCGAGCGGCGATCCGATCGCTTCGCCGTGGCCGATCTGACGATACGTTCCGTCGCCGATGTCGATGCCCGCGCCGTCGATGCTGCCATCGGGACGCCGAATGATCGTCTGCACCGCTCCGAGTTTTTCATCGCGCTCGAGTGCGGCCTCCGTCGTGGCAAGCCAGTCAGGATCGAGCACGACGTCGTTGTTGATCAACGCAACGTACGCCGCGGTGCTGTGCCGATACGCTTCATTCGCACCACCGGCGAATCCGAGATTCGTTTCACTGCGAATGATCTCGACCTCGTTCACGCGTTGCGAGACCGGCGTCTGCGATCCGTTGTCGAGCACGAGGATGCGTCGCGGCTTCACCGTTTGATTGCGAATCGACGCGAGACACTCTTCGAGCATCGCGCCGCCGTCGATGTCGAGCACGATCACGTCACTCACGGATGCGCTCCAGTCGATCGACGTTGATCGCGCCGCTGACGCAACGCAGAGTCGTGGTGCCGGTGGCGGGAATCGTCACGCGCACGGTTTGATAACGCACGTCGGGCTGCACCTGCATCGCATGTCCGCCGATCTCGATCATCGCGCCGAGGCCGGTGATGAATTCGAGGTTGTACGTGCCTTTCTGCGCGAGGAACGTCGCGGAATGGTTCGCCTCGAGTACCCAGCCGCCGCGATAGCTCGTGCGATCCATCGTGAACGGATCGGGATAGAGCTTTCCGCCGTCGTGTTGCACGTGCTGATCTTCGAGCTCGATCGTCGCGCCAGGCTTGCGTCCGTAGACGAAACCCGTTGCGAGCGCGAGCGAGAACAGCGGAATCGCGAGATCGATCTTCCAGCGCCGCAAGCCGATCGTGATCAACAGCAGCACGACCGCAACGCCGATCCAGCGCGCGTCGTTCGCGCGGATGAAGCTCGGGAAGAGTCGCGAGAAATCCGTTCGATAGAGATGCGAGAGCCATTCGCCGATCGGATTTTCGCCCGTGAATTCATGAAACAAACGATATGGATAACGCAGCGCGTGAATGACGAGACCGATCGTCCACGCGGAGACGATCGCGATCGCGCCGCGCGAAATGCGGTTCCACATCGACGCCGCTCCGAGCGCGAGCACCGGCATCGCGAACGCCACGTAGCGGAGCGGCGGCGCCCATCCACCAAACCATTCGGGTCGCGGCAGTAAATAGAAGAGATACAACAGCGTCGCGAGGATGCCGAGGCGAAATCCGCGCGGCGTTTCGCGCCAGCGGACGATTGCGAACAGTCCGAAGAGATAGAACGGCGCGCGAAACGCGATGCCGCTCATCCCTTCGGTCATGAGTCCGAAGAAGCCGCGCACGTAGCGATCGGGCGAATCCGGCAGCAGCTCGCTCCAGCGATGCACGTTCAGCGGATTGCCCGCGACGATGGCCATGAACGCGAGCGGCGCGAGAATCGCGAACACGGCGACGAGTTGCCATCGCGTGATGCGCGTGCGGCGCTCGATGAGCAGTTTCGCGACGAGCGCGATCGCAACGAGGATGAATCGCAACTTAAGAAACACGAGTCCGACAATTGCCGGAACCCAGCGCTGCGCGCGATTCGCACGCACGCCGCGAATTGCTTCGACGAAGAAAAATGCCGCCGGCACTTCGGGCCACGCGCGCGTGGCGAAGAAGAGAATCGGCGGTCCGAGCGCGAAGAACGGGAAGACCGCGCGAATGGCATCGTCGTCGAGGCCTTCGTCTTCCATCCAGCGAATCGTTGAGCGAATGAGCAGTGCACCGAAAATCGCGATGATCGCGACGGCGCCCGCGGTTCCTTTCACGAGCCAGCCGGGCAGCATCAGCAGCGACAGCAGCGGCTCGTGACGCGAGTACTGCTCGCCGTGCGGTCCGGTCGGATCGTCGCTGAATCGCGGGACTTCGGGATGGGTTGCGTACTGATTGCGAAGATCGAGATCGAGATCCTGTGCGAGTGATTCGGTGACGAGCAGGTAGTGCTTCTCATCGCCGTTCGGCGGATGTACGAGCATCAGCGGAATCGCGAGCGCGTAGACGATCGCGCCGATCAGCGCCGCGCGCGTTGCGCCGAATCGCACGTTCGCTCCGCGTGCGAGAAACACCGCGAAGATCGCGACATGAAGCACGATCAGTGCGATAAGACCGAGGCGTTCATCAAATGTGTAACCGCCTCGGTTACGAATCAACCAAACGAATGCATCGAGTGTCAGCACCGTGGCGAAATACGAGAACAACGTCCGGCCCCGCAGCGCGAGCAGCGGCAGTGCGACGAGGCCGAGAATCGTCGTCCACATCATCATTGCAATTCGAACGCGTCCACTTGCAGCGCCGCATCCGCGGGCAGCGACTTGTCGGCGACGATCGTGATCGTGCGCGCGTTTTCCGGAAGCGCGATGCGACCCGCGCCGTCGATCCACGCGTCATATCCCCAGCCGCGAATCGCGCCCGCGACATCGCGCGGCAGCGGATTGTGCGTGCCGTAGAAATGATCGCGGCGCATGTAGCCCCAGTCCGATACATCGCCGATGCGCACGTCGATCCCTCCCGGTTCGATACGGGCGAGCGGCGCACCGCGTCGCAACTTCGCGACGTTCGCGCCGGAGAGGATCAGCGCATGCGCGTTCGGCGGAACGTCGAGCGTCGTCGTCGCGCCGGCTTTCAACGCGTAGTTGAGGACATCGCGCGGACGCTCGTCGGGCACGGGTCGCAAAAAGTACGGGAACGCGCGCGCCATGATCCCGCTCCACGGAAAGAACAACGTGATGAACGCGAGGAACACCGCGGACGCCCATTTCCACTGCAGCTTCGGACGCCACAGCGCCGCGATCGCGAGCACCGCGAGCGGCAGTCCGAACGTGCGCAACGGAATCGCGGGCGTGACGAGCGCCGTGAGGATCGCGACAAGCGCAGCAAAAGGTGTGCGGTGGAGCGCGAAGTGGATGGCGAGAGCGAGCGCGATCAGCGCGAGCTCGCGCGGCCAGAGGGTGGGGACCGGGATCCAGCGAAGTACCAAAATGGCGGCAAGCGGAACGCTGACGTCCACGTCGGCTGGCCCGGCGGCGCCTTCGCCGCCGTCAAGCCATCGCGGGCGAGGCGCCCGCGATCCAGCCGGCGAGGCGCCGGCGCTCCACACGGCTGCGCCAAAGCTGGAAGCCACCACCACACCCATCGCGAGCAACCTCGTTCGCTCATCCACGAACACGTTTTCGGCCCCGATCAACAACGGCACCGCGAGTAACTGCGCATCGCGCGTGGCGATCAACGCCACGGCTCCGCACAACAGCGGCAGCGCCACATCGATTGGTGTTGCAAATTGCACCGCGAGGGAGCCGGCGGCGACCGCGACGATCGTGCAGAGAATCGTGCGGATCACGACGCCGTCACGGCCGGGCTCGGATCGCGCACGAACTCCGGATCGAATCCGTCCAGCGTTTCGGGCGTGATCGTCGCGCGGTAGATCACGCGCGCATCGCCGCGCAGGCGCACGTCATCGACATGCCCGTCGCGCATCGTGAACGACACCTCGAGCGTGATCCCGCTGCGCGTCAGCACCGACACCGGAGACTTCACGCGTCCGAACATCGCGCTCGTCACAGATGACGCCACGATCCCCGAGCCGCACGACAGCGTCTCCGCTTCCACACCGCGCTCGTACGTCCGCACATCGATCGAATGCTCGTCGCGCACGACGACGAAATTCACGTTCGCGCCAACAGGCGCCAAATCCTTGTGTGTGCGAATCGCGCGACCCAGCGGGACGATGTCGTGGTTCCACACATCGCCTTTGAGAAACAGAACGTAGTGCGGCACGCCGACCAGAATCGAGCTGCCCTGCACATTCGTCGCGCCGACCTGCAACGGGCGCTGCGCTTTGAACCCGAGGGGCGCCGGCAACGACAAGGTCACGAGACCGCCATCGCCGATCTCCGCGCCGACGATGCCCGCGTCCGTCTCGATCGTCATCTTCTTTCCGGCGATCACGTTGATGAACGCGAATCGCGCGGCGCAGCGCGTGCCGTTCGCGCAGAACGCCGCGAGCGAGCCGTCCGAGTTGTAGTAACGCATGCGAAACGTCGCGCGCGTCGAGTGCTCGACAAGAATCAGCCCGTCACCGCCGACCGAAAGATGCGGCGTACAAATGCGGCGCGTGAGCTCGGTCGCGTCGCCGATTTTCGGCCCGCGATTGTCGATCACGACGAAGTCGTTTCCACCGCCGGCCATCTTCGTGAAGCCCAGCGGATCCTGCTTTCCCGGTTGCACTTGCCCTGACAGTTTCATCGGAATTTTGAACCGGTGCGGTGGTTTCCCTCCGGCGGTCCTGTATTCTCGCACGACGCGCGCCCGCGGTTCGCGAAACGCGAGCGGGGCGAGCTTCGTCGAAGAGGACGAAGTCGTACTCTCACTCCGGAGGCTAACCCTTGAAGCGACTCCTCTCCCTTCTCCTCGCGTCGGCGATCGCACTCCCTCTCTCGGCGCAGAAGAAGCCGTCCGAGCCCGAACTGCCGCGGCTGGTCGAGAACATCGACGTGCGCGTCATCAACGTCGACGTTGTCGTCACGGACAAGCGCGGCAATCCGGTTCCGAACCTCAAGCCCGAAGATTTCGAGATCCTCGAGAACGGCGTTCCGAAACCGGTCACGAATTTCTACGAGGTCGAAGGCGGACGCCCGAAGCTGGAGGCGTTCGAAAAGGCGCAGCCGCAGCAGCCCGCACCGGCGAAGCAGGAGATTCCGGACAACATGAAGCGCCGGATCATCCTCTACGTCGATAACCTCTCGCTCGCGCCGTTCAACCGCAACCGCGTGTTCGAGCAGGCCAAGACGTTCCTGCGTACGGCGATGCGCCCCGGCGACGAGGCGATGATTGCGACGTACAACCGGAGCATGAAAGTGCGCGTGCCGTTCACGCGCGACCTGGCGCAGCTCGAGTCGAATCTCGACGCACTCGCCAAGGAATCCGGCCTCGGCATCGCGAACAAGAGCGAGCGCAAGTCGACTGAAGATCGCATTCGCGACGCGCAGTCGTATGACGAGGCGGTCGCCATTGCGCGTCAGTACGCGTCGTCGATCGAGCACGATCTGCGTCAGGGCGTTTCATCGCTCAACGCGCTCATGTCGACGCTGGCCGGTGTCGAAGGAAAGAAGGTTCTCGTGCTGACGTCCGAGGGCTTTCCGATTCAGCCGGGACGCGAGATGTTCTACTTCATCGAAGACCAGGCTCGCGAGAAAGGCTGGTCGAACTCCACCGGCACGATGCTCGAGTCGATGACGTTCGACAGCGCCGACGAGATTCAGAAAGTCGCGAAGACCGCGAACGCAAACGGCATCACCGTCTACACGATTCACGCCGCGGGACTCAGCGGCGGCATGGAAATGTCCGCTGAATACGCGCGCGCCACATCGAGCAGCGTCTCTTCCGCCGCGCTCTCGAACACCACCGAGTCGATGCAGCTCATCGCGCAAATGACCGGCGGCGTCGCGTCAGTCAACTCGAACAACTTCCAGGGCGCATTCGAGCGCATCCAGAAAGATCTCGACTCCTACTACTCCCTCGGCTATCGCGCCGGCACCGAGCGCGTCGATCGCCAGCGCTACCTCCAGGTCAAGATCAAGAACAAGGACTACCGCGTTCGCAACCGCCAGACGTTCGTCGAGAAATCGATGTTCGCCGAGATGAGCGATCGCGTCATCGCCAACCTTCTCTATCGCAGCAAAGACAACGACCTCGCGATCCTCGCGCGCGTCGGTTCGCCCACTCCCGTCGATGACGGTTTGTTCCGCATTCCGATCGACGTGCAGATCCCGATGGAATCGCTCACGCTGATGCCGCAGGGCGAATCCGATTACGTCGGCGGCTTCGACATCTACGTCGTCGTCGCGAACAAAGACAACGACATGTCGGACGTCGCGCGCAAACAGCACCAGATCCGCATTCCGAAGTCGGACATGGCGAAGACGAAGGGCAAGTTCTACACGTACACGCTGGAACTGCTCGTCGAGCGCGGCCTCAACAAGATCTCGCTCGGCGTCGTCGATCAGATCTCGAACACGAGCGGATTCGCGCGCGAACAGATCATCGCGCAGGACATGCGATGACGTCGTGCGCGTTCTCCTGACCGTTCAGTACCTCGGGACCCACTACGCCGGCTGGCAACTGCAAGCCGGCGTAGTCACCATCCAGCAGGTCCTCGAAGAAACCCTCCAGCGCGTTTACGAGCAGCCGATTCGCGTCCACGGCGCAGGCCGCACCGATGCCGGCGTGCACGCGCTCGCGCAACGCGCGCATTACGACGCGCCGTTCGCGATCCCCGAGCGCGGCATCGTGCTCGGCATGAATCACCTCCTGCCGCACGACATCCGCATCACGCGCGCCGAAGTCGTCGCCGACGATTTTCATGCGCGCTTCGCGGCGAAAAAGAAAACGTACGAGTACCGCATCTGGAACGCCTCGATCGCGGACGTGTTCGCGTTCGAGACGCACGCCCACGTCGCGCAAAAACTCGACATCGATCTCATGCATCACACCGCACAGCAACTCGCCGGCACGCATGACTTCGCGGTCTTCACCGTCGCCGATCCCGAAGTCAGCTCGACCACGCGCACGATCGAATCCGTGTGGGTCGAATGTCTCAACGGCGCGTTGCTCATCACCGTCACCGCCGACGGATTTCTGCGCTACCAGGTCCGTCGCATTGCGGGATCGCTGATCGAGATCGGTCGCGGCCGCCTCGATCCCGCGCGACTCTTCGAAGAAGCGCGATGGACCGCGCCGGCAAAAGGATTGGTGTTGCGCGAGATTGTGTATTGATTCAGTGGAGCGGCGGGCTCTTAGCCCGCCGATATCGAAACGTCC
>JBQCJC010000114.1:0-6640 GCA_051953135.1 Thermoanaerobaculia bacterium
GGGCATTGCTACTCCGGACCCGGCTCTACTGCACGCGTCACGCCAACCAGATCAAATTCGCATCACGTCGAACTGCTCGTGATGGAGCGTCTCATCCGGTTTGAACACGAGGTGAATGCCGAGGGTGCGTTCCACTTCCTCGAAGATCGGATCGCCGGCGTGCAACGTGCCGTACACGATCGGATTCACGCGCACGATCACGTCCTGACCTTCGTGGAAATCCCGCAGTTTCATCAACTCGCGCCAGATCTCCAGTGAGATCGTTGTGTTTGATTTGATACGACCACTGCCGCCGCAGTACGGACACGCCTGCGTGAGCGAGCGCTCGAGACTTTGCCGCACGCGCTTGCGCGTCATCTCGATGAGACCGAACTCGGAGATCTGCAGGATCTTTGTCTTCGAACGATCTTTCTTGATCTCGTTCTCGAGCGCCTCGAACAATCGCTGCCGATTGCTGAGATCCTCCATGTCGATGAAGTCGAGCACGATGATGCCGCCGAGATCCCGCAATCGAATCTGTCGCACGATTTCTTTTGCCGCTTCGAGATTCGTGCGAAACACCGTCTCTTCGAGATTCTTCTTGCCGACGTACTTGCCGGTGTTCACGTCGATCGCGACGAGCGCCTCGGTTTGATTGATGACGATGTAGCCGCCGGACTTCAACCAGACTTTCGATTTCAGTGCTTTCGCGATTTCGGGCTCGATGCTGAATTCATCGAAAATCGGTTCTTCGCGGCGGAACAAGCGCACGCGCGAAACGAGCTGCGGCTGGATCTGATCGAGAAACTCGACGATGCGCTGGTACTGCTCGACGGAGTCGACCCACACGCTCTTGAATTCGGGGGAGAGCACATCGCGAATCGTGCGCAACACGAGAGCGAGATCGTGATGAATCGCGGACGCAGCCGATGATTTTTCCGCGCGACGTCGAATCTGTTCCCACAGATCCGTGAGATAGCGCAGATCGGCGAGAAACTCTTCCTCCGCGCGACCTTCACCCGCGGTGCGCGCGATGAATCCGCCGTGACCATGCGGGCGAATCTTTTCGAGAATCTCTTTGAGTCGCGTGCGCTCGTCTTCGTCCTCGATGCGACGCGAGACGCCGATGTGATTCACCGTCGGCATGTAGACGAGGAAGCGGCCGGGCAGCGTGATGTGCGAAGTGATGCGCGCGCCTTTGCCGGCGATCGAATCCTTCGACACCTGTACGACGATCTCCTGCCCTTCGCGCAGCAGATCCGCGATCGAAGCCTCGGTGCGATGCGGCGACGGCACCTCGTCGAGATGCAACTCGTCCGGCGTCTCGCTCTCGTACTCTTCGAGATCCTCGATCACATCCGAGACGTAAAGAAACGCATCGCGCTCGAGCCCGAGATCGACGAACGCGGATTGCATCCCAGGCAACACCTTCGTGACGCGGCCTTTGTAGATGTTGCCGACGATCGTGCGATGGCGCGTGCGCTCAACCCACAGCTCGACGACCTGTCCCTCGTCCAGCACGGCAATGCGCGACTCGTGTCGAGTCGCGTTGATCACGATCTCCCGGGACATGCGGCGCGAATTGTAGACTGCCCCGCCGTGACGACAACCATCTACTTCTCCGGTTCGATCAGCAGTGGACGACAAGACGTCGAAACATATCGCCGCATCGTTGCGGCGATGGAAGCGGACGACCATCGCGTGCTCGCGGGCGCCGTGACATCGGAGATCACCGCGGCCGGTGAATCGATCTCGCCACACGAGATTTTCGCGCGCGACATCGCATGGATCGACGAATCAGATCTCGTTGTTGCCGAGGTTTCGGTGCCGTCGAACGGAGTCGGATATGAGATCGCGTACGCGCGACACGCGCGCAACATCCCGGTGATCTGCCTGTGGCGACCGGGATTCACGTCGCGCTGCAGCGCGATGATTGCCGGAGACTCCGGAATCGAGCTCATCGCATACGATGACTTCGATTCGATGCTGCCGCGTTTGCTGGAATCGATCCGCCACTCACGGCGTTACCCCGACCGCTTGCCTTGACGGCGCAAACCGCGGGTGCTATTTTCCGCGCCCGTTGTCGTTCGAGACGGCAGCCTCACTTGTTCCGGCATAGCTCAGTTGGTAGAGCAGCGGACTGTTAATCCGCGGGTCGTAGGTTCGAGTCCTACTGCCGGAGCCACTTTCGAAATCAATCAAACGCCGCGAGCCACTCGCGGCGTTTTTGTTTCTCGGGCCGGTGCTACTCTTCCCTCACAGTCCTCATGAGCATCGCTCCTTTCCCGACGACGCGGCGCAGCGTCGTGCTCGCGCTGGCGAGCCATGACGTTGCGGAGCGCACGCGTGCGTTCGACACGCTGGTCGCGTGTTACTGGAAGCCGCTCTACAAATACGCGCGCGTCGGGTTTCACAGAACGCGCGAGGATGCCGAGGATTTGACGCAGGCGTTTTTCACGCGCGCGTTCGAGAAGGAGTCGCTCGCGAGTTACGACCATGCGAGGGCGAGCTTTCGCACGTTTCTGCGCATGCTCTTCGATCGCTTCGCCGCGAACGATTGGAAAGCGGGGCAGCGCATCAAACGCGGTGGCGGCGAGGTGCATCTCGACTTCGAATCAGCGGAAGCGGAGATCGGACGCGAGACCGCGGTCGCGTCGCCCGAGGAGTACTTTCAGCGCGAGTGGGTGCGCAGCGTGCTCGCACTTGCGATCGAACGATTGCACGAACGCTGCGAGCGCGAAGGAAAGCGCGTGCACTTCGCGATCTTCGAAGCGTACGACCTCGATGACGATCGTGGTGTTTCGTATCGCGAGCTTGCGACGCGATTCGATTTGCCCGAGACGCAGGTCACGAATTACCTCGCCGCGATGCGTCGCCGATTTCGCGAGCTCGTGCTCGATGCGCTGCGCGAAGTCACCGCGAGCGAGGCTGAGTTTCGTGCCGAAGCGAAGGCGTTGTTCGGCGGAGGCAGAACGTGAGCTGGCTCTCCGATGATGCGGTCGCAAGGTTGCGCGACATCGCCGAACAGCCGGACCTCACCGGAACGCGCTACGAGCTTCTGCGGGAGTTAGGCCGCGGTGGAATGGGCGTCGTGTACGAATGCCATGATCGCGAGCTCGATCGCAGCGTCGCGATGAAAGTTCTCGATTATGAGTTTCACGCCGAAGCGAAGACGCTCGCACGGCTCGAGCATCCCGGCATCGTTCCGATTCACGACGCGGGACTGCTTCCCGATGGCCGCTTCTACTACACGATGAAGCTCGTGCGCGGTCAGCGGCTCGACGAGTTGCGCGATCTCACGCGCACCGAAACGCTGCGCCTCTTCGCGCGCATCTGCGAGCCCGTTGCATTCGCGCATGCGAACGGCATCGTGCATCGCGATCTCAAACCGCAGAACGTGATGGTCGGAGAGTTTGGCGCCGTTCTGGTGATGGACTGGGGCGTCGAAAACATCGCCGGTACTCCGGGATTCATGGCGCCGGAGAACGAGCGCAGTGAACGCTCCGACGTTTTTGCGTTAGGCGCAACATTGAAATCGATGCTGCGCTGCGACGTCATCACGCGTCCGCTGCAAGCAATCATCGATCGCGCGATGCACGATGATCCCACGCGGCGTTACGCGAATGCGCGCGAGCTCGGCGATGACGTGCTGCGCTTTCTCGATGGTGAGCGTGTGAGCGCGTATCGCGAGAACGCATTCGAGATCGCGGGACGCTGGCTCGCGCGCAATCGCGCGCTGGTCGCGGTCATCGCCGCGTACCTCGTCATGCGCGTGATCGTGTTTTTCTGGATGAGGCTTTAAAGGATTTCAACCACGCGTTGAATCAGGAAGCGGAGGACAGGAACATGAACAAGATTCTCGTTGGAGTGATCGTCGGCGCCATCCTCGGCGTGATCGACGGAGCGACCGCGTGGTTCACGCCCGAAGTGCGGAACCAGATGCTCGGCATCATCATTGGGTCGACGATGAAAGGTGTGATCGCCGGCATCGCCGCGGGCTGGTACGCGCGCCGCGTGCACTCGGTGCCGAAAGGGATCGTCTTCGGATTCATCGTCGGACTGGTGCTCGCATTCGCGGTTGCCGCGATGCCTGGTGAAAACGGCGAGCACTACTGGTGGCAGATCATGGTGCCGGGCAGCATCCTCGGCGGCGTGATCGGCTGGGCCACGCAACGCTATGGTCGTCCGAGCTCCGCAAGTCGCGGCGCTGCATCCGCGCTCGCGATGATCGCGATCTCACTCGTCGCGCTCAACGCATTCGCACACGATCACGATCATGGCGCGAAGCCCGATGCGAACGCCGCGTTCGCGAAGATCAAAGCGCTCGCCGGCAAGCACGACGTCAATCTCATGACACCCGACGGCGAAAAGAGCACGATCGAATACAAGGTCAGCGCGGCCGGCACTGCCGTTTTCGAAACGATGTTTGCGGGACAGCCGCACGAAATGATCACCGTCTACACCGTCGACAAAGACACCGTGCTCGCGACGCATTACTGCGCCGGTGGCAATCAACCGATCATGCGTCTCAACGCCGAAAAGTCGACGGCGAACGAGCTCGTCTTCGAGATGGAGCGCATCACCGGCAACGTCACGCCCGACCACATCAACGGCGTCACCTTCACGTTCGGCGACGGCGGCAAGGTCGAAGAATCATGGTCGTCGACGAAGAGCGAGCACGTCCGCGCGTTCTACTCGGCGAAATGAATCGGTGAATGAAATCCGGCTTCCTCCGCGTTACGGCGACGCGGAGGGAGCACCCAATTCTCACACTCAATCACCTCCCGGACAGCCGTCGCGCGGTGATCACGGCGCTCAAGCGCCACGGTGCCGCGACCATCGCGCAACTCGCCGCGGATCTTGCGCTCACCGGCGAAGCGGTACGCCAGCAGCTTCTGCAACTGCAGCGTGAAGGCTGGGTCGATGCCAGCGTCGATCGCGATTCCGTGCGCGGACGCACAGGCCGCCCCGCCACGCGCTATCGACTCACTGAAGCCGGCGATCACCTTTTCCCGAAGCACTACGACGCGCTCGCGGTCGCGGTGATCGATGCGGTCGGCGAAGAGCTCGGCGACGAAGCCGCGCTGCGCGTGCTCGCGCGTGTGGCAAACGACAAGGTCAACGCGCTCGCGCCGCTCGTCGAGAATCGCTCACTCGAAGAGAGACTCGCGGTCTACAAAAACTGGTATCTCGAAAACGATCCGTACATGGACGTCGAGATTGTCGACGGCGATGTGCGTCTCATCGAGCGCAATTGTCCGTTCTACAACACCGCGATGCGCCGTCCCGCGTTGTGCAGCGTCTCCGTCAACGCGCTCACGCGACTCCTCGGCGTGCGCGTGGCGCGCGAAGAGAAGTTTCAGAACGGCGATGGACGATGCGTGTTTCGCGGCTACGCGAACGAGCCGATCGATGCGAACGCGTGGTCGTTCACGTTGGAGAGTGGAGCGGCGGGCTCTTAGCCCGCCGAATCATCAGCCAACCGGCGGGCTAAGAGCCGGCCACTCCACTTACGCGACCCATACTGTTTTGATGTTCACGAACTCGCGAATGCCGTAGACGCCAAGCTCGCGGCCGAATCCAGAATGCTTCACGCCGCCGAACGGCACGCGCGGATCCGAAGCGACCATCGCGTTCACGAACACCTGACCTGATTCCACATCGCGAATGAACTGCTCGGCTTCGTTGCGATCGCGCGTCCACACGCTCGCGCCGAGCCCGAATTGCGTCGCGTTCGCAAGCGCGATTGCTTCGCGCGCATCCTTGACGCGAAACAGCGACGCGACCGGACCAAACGTTTCTTCGTCGTACGCCGGCGCATCCTTCGGAATGTTCGCGAGCACGGTCGGCGCGAAGAAGTTGCCGCTCTCGCCGATGCGCTTGCCGCCGGTGAGCAGCGTCGATCCCTTCTCGATGCTCGCGTTCACCTGCTTCTCGAGATCGTCGACGATCTGCGGCGTTGCGAGCGGACCGACTTCCGTTTTCTCATCGAGCGGATCGCCGATCTTCAGCGACGCCATTGCCGCGACGAAGCGCTTCTGAAATTCGTCCGCGATCTCGTCGTGCACGATGAATCGTTTGGCCGCAATGCACGACTGCCCGTTGTTGACGATGCGCGCCTTGATGCCGATCTTCACTGCCGCATCGAGATCCGCGGATGGCATCACGATGAACGGATCGCTTCCGCCTAACTCGAGCACGCTCTTCTTGATTCGCTTCGCCGCGCTCGATGCGACGCTTGCACCCGCGGGCTCGCTGCCGGTGAGCGTCGCGGCTTTCACGCGCTCGTCATCGAGCACCGCCGCGACCTGTTCGCTCGTGATGAGCAGCGTTTGAAACTCGCCCTGATCGAAACCTGCTTCGCGAAACACATCCTCGATCGCGAGCGCGGATTGCGGTACGTTCGACGCGTGCTTCAATAAGCCAACGTTGCCCGCCATCAACGCAGGTGCGGCGAAACGAAAGACCTGCCAGAACGGGAAGTTCCACGGCATCACCGCGAGCACCGGACCTAACGGATCAAAACGCACGTACGACTCCTGCGCATCGGTTTTGATGTGCTCGGGCGCGAGATACGTTTCCGCGTGTTGCGCGTAGAAGCGGCACACGTTCGCGCATTTCTTCACTTCGGCTACCGCTGCCGCGATCGGCTTGCCCATCT
>JBQCJC010000115.1:0-4714 GCA_051953135.1 Thermoanaerobaculia bacterium
GGGCTCTCAGCCCGCCGGTAATCAACGACTCGGGCTCTCAGCCCGCCGATAATCCAACATCCGGGCTCTCAACGACTCGGCGGGCTAAGAGCCCGCCGCTCCACTGCTTCGCTCCTTCACCTGCTCTTCCGTCAATCCGAAAATTGGCGGCGTCTCGATGCCGAGCATTCCGCAGTACAGGTACAACTGCCCGCGATGATGACACTCGTGCTCAATCATCGCGCGCATCCACTTCCCTACTGCTAACTCCGCGCCGCCCGGCGTCATCGTGGGCGCATCGAGATCCGCGTTCGCGAAGATCTCCATCGACTCCGCATGCATGCGCTTCATGTACGCGACGATCGCGTCGTAGCCATCAGCGAGCTCGCGACCATGTCCCGGATACCGGCTCGGCCGCAGCGCCGCGTTCTCCGCGAACATCCATCGTTCGCTCGCGCCGAGATGTCGCATCAAATCGCCGAACGTGAACTTCCCTTCGCGATACGTCCAGTCGACGCGATCCGGCGGAACACATGCAACGACGCGCATCGTTCGCGCGCGAATCCGATCAAAGTACGCCGCAAGCTCGTTCATGCTTCGGCGAGGATACCGCGCTCGGCTGAATCGATTCACGTTCGACTCTCGTGGCCATGCCGCGAAAGTAAGACAGCGTCGACGTGAGCTTGTCCGGCGGCACGCGTAACGTCACCTGCGCATGCAACTGCTCGCCTTCGCGCCAGATCTGCGACGACGCCACGTATCCACCCACGGCCTCGGTCTCTTTCGTCACGTGATCGACCGCGCGCAGCGTGTCATCGACGGTGATGCTGAGATCCGCGGAACGCGCCGTCATCGCACGCGGCGGCGTCGCGCGATGACACGCGAACAACAGCAACGACAGCGCGATGACAACGTTTCTCACGCTTCATTGGACGCGCCGGAGAGGTGGAAGAAAACCGCGGCGAACGCTACGCCGCGCAATTGCAGTACGACAACGCACGCGTCGCGACGTACTGCGCATCCACCGGCTTGAGCAGCGTCTCATCGGCCCACGGCGCGAAGGTGCGAATGCGCGGATCGGGATCGCCGAGGATGATCACACCGCAGCCGGGGCCACCTTGCGTGTCACGCAAATGTTCGAGCGCTCGCAAACCGGTACCGGCCGCGAGATTCACACCGAGGAGCACGACTTGAAAGCGGCGTGAGCGGAGAAGATCGACGGCCGCATCGCCATCCATCTCGAACGTCACGGTGAAGTTGTTTTGATCGAGCGCGGCGATCAGCTTCTTGCGAAACTCGTCATCCTCGTGAATGACGAGAGCGGGACAACTTGGTCGAACCATGTCGCCGAGTCAGCCCGCAAACGGCGCGCCAGCCAGCGCGCGCTCGTACGCGCGGCAGACCTCGTCTCCGAAACAAACGAAGAGCACGCGCTCGATCTCATCGTGCGCGTTCAGAAAATTCTGAACCTCGCGCACGGCGATGTTGGTCGCGCCGTCGATCGGATAACCGTAGATCCCGCAACTGATCGCCGGAAACGCAATCGTGCGAATGCCATTGTCGATCGCGAGGTGCAAGCTGTTGCGATAACACGACGCGAGCAACTCTGGCTCGCGATTCGTACCGCCGCGCCACACGGGACCAACGGTGTGAATGACGTGACGCGCGGGCAGACGATAGCCGCGCGTGATGCGCGCTTCGCCGGTGGGACAGCCGCCGATGAGACGACACTCGTGCACGAGCTCTGGTCCGGCCGCGCGATGAATCGCGCCGTCGACACCGCCGCCGCCGAGGAGTGAAGAGTTCGCGGCGTTGACGATCGCATCGACCGCCAGCTTCGTGATGTCGCCGCGATGAATCTCCATCCTCATTTTTTCTTGCGGCCGAGTTTCACGACGATGTCGTACTCACTCTTCGTCACCGGTTGAATCGACAACCGCGAGCCTTTCTTCGTCACGACCATCTCTTCGAGTCCCGGCGTGTTCTTCAATGTTTCGAGCGAGACGACGTGCGGAAACTTCTCGACGAACGCGATGTCGACCATGTACCAGATCGGATTCTCCGGCGTCGCTTTCGGATCGAAATATTCGTGACCTTTCTTCTGCGCGAATTTGTCGGGATACGCCTCGCGATGAATCTTCGCGAGCCCGACGACGCCGGAAGGATCGGCATTCGATGCGTAGAAGAGCACGGCATCGCCGGCCTTCATCTCATCGCGGATGAAGTTGCGCGCCTGGTAGTTGCGAACCCCTTCCCACGACGTAGTCCCATCCTTCTCCAAACGATCGATCGTGTAAGCCTCGGGTTCGACTTTCATGAGCCAGTGCTTCATGTCTCGATTATGGCGCAGAGCGCCATGATCGAGACATGAGGGCCGAGGGCTGAGCCGAGGGCTCGGTGACGTGCCGCCAGTGCAGCAGGTTCTTCCATGACGTCAATGCGATAAACGCCGCTCTCGCGACACGGCACCCCCAGCCCTCGGCCCTCAGCCCTCGGCCCTGCGCGCCAACGGCGCGCCCTGGCCCTGCGCGCCAACGGCGCGCCCGCAGGCGCGCCCCTTGCTCACCGAGCCCATGTGCACTTCGAACACGCACCGCCTGAGGCGCGTCAACTTTTGTCCGTGCCGATTCGTGAGCTCGGACTCTCGCTCGAGTCTTCACTCGTCGCGGAGTTGGTGCGTCGTCTTTATGACGAGCTCGAAGCAAAAGGCCTCCGCCAATTCAAACCGCGCTGCTATCTCTCCGATGAATGGGGATCGCCGAGCGGCGAGCCGGTCATCGGCATTCCGTTTTACCTCGGCGATCAACGCGTTGCGACGATTGAAGACGCATTGAACGACGTCGAAGGCGAGCGCGAGATCATGATGTACCTGCGCCACGAAGCAGGACACGCGTTCAGTCACGCGTACGAGCTCTGGCGTCGCGCGGATTATCAGGAGCTCTTCGGTTCCGTGCGCCGTCCGTATCGCGACGACTATCCGTTCATCCCCTTCTCGCGGGATTTCGTGCGCTACATCCCCGGCTGGTACGCGCAGAAACATCCCGACGAAGATTTCGCCGAGACATTCGCGGTGTGGCTCGATCCGCAATCGAATTGGCGCCGTCGTTACGCGGGCTGGGGCGCGATGCGCAAGCTCGAGTACGTCGACAACATCGTGCGCGAGCTCGCGAGCCTCGAGCCGAAGAAACCGCACGGCGAGACCGACATCACCGTCGACGAGATGCATCAAACCGTCGAAGAGTTCTATCGCGAGTTCTCGATCGATGAGTCGTCGATGATCGAAGGACTCGCGCTCGATACCGATCTCTCCGACATCTTCGAACCTGCCGGCGAAGACACGCGACCCGCGGCCGAGCTGCTCGCGGAGCATCGGCGCACCATCATCGATAAGGTCAACTACTGGACTGGTGTGCGGCGGACGCTCGTGCGCGCGCTGGTGCTGGAGATCGAATCGCGTTTGCGCGAGCTGCAACTTTTCGCGACGAGAGATCGCACGCGCCAGCAGATGATCGAGCTCACGGTCTACATCACCGCGCTGGCGATGACGTTCCTCACCGGCAAGCAGCGACTGAGACATCGGAGGCCGCGATGAAGGTCGCGATTCTGTACAACGTGTGGGAAGGGTACGAGGCGTATCCCGGCGCGAACATCGAGGCCGAAGTCGCATCGAAGTCGAAGAGAAAGAAAACGAAAAAGAAGAAGACCGACATCGAAGCAATCGGCGATGCGCTGAAAGACCTCGGCCACGAGCCGGTGCAGTTTCCGATCGATGGCCGCACGCAGACGCTCGCGAAGCTCGCGCGCGCGGACTTCGATCTCTGCTTCAACCTCGTCGAGTCGTACGCGGGCAACGACACGATGGAGATGCACTTCGCGGCGTATCTCGATCTCATCGGCAAGCGTTACACCGGCGCGGGCCCGCAGGGATCGTTTCTGGCGATGGACAAGAGCATCGCCAAGAAAATCATTCGCTATCACGATCTCTACACGCCCTACTCCGCGGTGGTGCATCACGGGCGCGTGGAGCACGCGCAGGACATTCGCTTCCCCGTAATCGTGAAGCCGGCAGCGGAGGATGCATCGAAAGGAATCGATGCGGCGTCGGTGGTGTCGACGGTGAAGGAGCTGCTCGAGCGCATCGCGTACGTGCAGGAGGAATTCGAGTCGGCAGCGCTGATCGAGGAGTACATCGAAGGCCGCGAGATCTACGCCGCCATCCTCGGCAATGACAAAGCCGAAGCACTCCCACTCGTCGAGCTCGATCTTTCAAAACTTCCCGACGACATGCCGAAGATCGCGGGCTACGAAGTGAAGTTCGACGTCACGACCGAAGCGTACAAAGTCACGAAGTCCGCACCGGCGCGCGATCTCGCGGACGATGTCGTCGAACTGATTCAACAAACCGCGCTGACGGCGTATCGCGCACTGAAGCTGCGCGACTACGGCCGCATCGATTTGCGTGTCGCGCAAAACGGTCGCGTGTATGTGATCGAGGCCAATCCGAATCCGTGGCTCGATCCCGCCGCCGAGTTCGCGATGGCGGCGAAGGAGAGTGGGATTTCATATCGCGACGTGATCGAGCGGATCGTGAATGAGGCGATGAAACGGTAGCCGGTGGAGGGGGCGGCGGGGTGCACCCCCGGCGGTGGTCACAACGGAGGGGGGTGCAACCGCCCCAGACCCAGAAACATGCCAACACACCCCCCCCAACATAACACACACCACCAAAAACAGC
>JBQCJC010000116.1:0-7743 GCA_051953135.1 Thermoanaerobaculia bacterium
CGATGGTTTTGAGCCCCGTTTCGGACTCTATGAAGTGGACCGCGCAACAATGACGCGCACGCCGCGACCTTCCGCCAACGTGTTTCGATCCCTCGGCGCGGCCTTCACAGCCTCTTTACCAGCTGCACAAGATCGACTGCACATCGCCAGCCGATAGTACCGGCATGTTGCTGGCAGACTTCCACATCCACACCACCTGGTCGGACGGGAAGTTGTCGGTCGCAGAGGTCGTCGACCTCTTCGGCCAATCCGGTCACGACGTCATTGCGATCACCGACCACGTCGTCAATGCAGACACGCTGATCGGCAAGGTCACGCATCGATTCGGCCTGACGGTCACGCCGGAGAACTTCGCGGCGTATCGGGACGACGTCGAGCGCGAGCGAAAACGAGCATGGGATCAGTACGGCATGCTCGTGCTCACGGGCTTCGAGCTCACGCAGAACGCGGTCACGCGCCGCGCGTCCGCGCATGTGCTCGCGTTAGGCGTTGAAGAATTCATCAGCGCCGACGGCACCGTGGAAGAGATGCTGACGCGTGCGCGCGCCATGAGTCGCATCGTCGTCGCGTGTCATCCGCACGAACAGTCGGACTGGTTCGCGAACACGTTCTATCTGTGGAATCGCCGCGATCAGGTGCGCGATCTCGTGCACTTGTGGGAAGTCGCGACGCGCTTCGATCTTTTCCCGCCCGTTGCGCGCGCTAAGTATCCGTACATCGGCAACAGTGATTTTCATCGCGAAGAGCATCTGTACGCGTGGAAGACGCTGATGCCGTGCGAGAAGAATGAGCGCGCGATCTTCCATGTACTGGCGCGTGGCAAAGGACTCGCGGTGACCCGCTTGTCGCCGGAAATGGAGAAGGTGAGCGCATGACGATTGCGTTTGGTGTCCTCGCGCTTATCGGAACATTAATCCTGACCGTACAGGCATTGTTCGTGCGCCGCTTCGAGCGCGCACCGATGCCGCGTGTGTTCTGGCGCCGTCCGATGGTTTCGATTCTGAAGCCGGTATGCGGACTCGATGACGAGCTCGAAGAAAATCTCATCTCGTTCACGCGTCTGGAGGGATTGCGGTATGAGGTGATCGTCTCCGCGGAGGAGTGGGCGGATCCCGCGCTCGCGGTCGTGCGCCGTGTCATGCAGCAGTATCCGCGCGCGCCGTTTCGCATCGTCGTAGACGGCGGTTCGCGCAATGGCGTTGTGAATCGCAAAGTCGAGCGATTGATTGCCGCGGCCGCAGCAGCGCGCGGCGATGTGTTCTTCATTTCGGATTCAAACGTTCGCGTTGAGCCGGAGGATGTGGCGCGCACGATCGATGCGTTTGCGGATCCACGCGTCGGTTGCGTCTCGAACGTGTTTACTGGATCCGGTGCGGCGTCTGTTGGCGCGACTCTCGAGTCGTTGCATCTGTTGTCGTTTGTCGCACCGGGTGCGGTGCTCGCCGAACGCGCGGGCGTGCCGTGTGTCGTTGGAAAGTCGATGGCGATCTCGCGGCGCGTACACGATGCGATTGGCGGGTTCTCGCGATTCCGTCGCGTACTGGCCGAGGATCAGGCGATCGGATTGGCGGTGAAGGAAGCGGGATACAAGGTCGCGCTATGCCCGCTCGTCGTACGCAACGTCGTTGTCGATCGCACAGT
This sequence comes from Thermoanaerobaculia bacterium, assembly GCA_051953135.1. Lineage (GTDB taxonomy): Bacteria > Acidobacteriota > Thermoanaerobaculia > Gp7-AA8 > Gp7-AA8 > QHVT01. Next base: position 1,642 of record JBQCJC010000116.1, read on the forward strand.
GACGCGCGCGATCGACCGGCAGATTCGCTGGAACAAGATTCGGTACTCGTTCTCGCACTCGCTCTATCTCGGCGAGTTGCTGCTCAATCCACTACCGTTTGCGCTCGTCTCGCCGAAGATCTTCGCGTGTGTGCTGATCGCGCGCTACCTGCAACTCGCGATTCTGAATCGTGCGATGCGCGCGGGACTGACGTGGAAACAACTCGCGCTGACGCCGATGCTCGATGCGCTGATGTTATGGGCGTGGCTCGTGCCATTCTTCTCGAACGAAGTGACGTGGCGCGGCTATCGCGCGCGCATTGGGCGCAATACCGAGATGATCGAAGTCGCGGCGTAAGCGCCTGCGGCGCCCAATAAAAAACGGCCCTTTGCAGGGCCGTCTTCATCAACAACCGCGTGATCGCGCCGATTACTTTTCGGCAGCCGCGCGCTTGGACGCGCCGGCGAGGCGGGACTTGTAGCGGTTGGCGGTGTTCTCTTTGATCAGGCCGGTTTTTGCAGCCTTGTCGATCGCCGAGTAGCCGGATGCCAGCGTGTCTTTGTCGGCGTCGCCGCCGGCCAGAGTGGTACGGGCCTTCTTGAGAGCGGTCTTGAGACCGGACTTCGCGGCGCGGTTACGCGCCTTCCTCTTTTCGGCCTGTCTGCGCTGTTTCTCGGCCGAGGCAATGTTCGCCATTCGTTGCTCCTACTGAATTTCTTCTTGGTTTTCGAGAGGCGGCGGAAGTGCCGCCTCAATTTGTAAGCTGCTGATTCTACTTCGTTTCGATCCCGAGCTGCTTCAGTTTCTGCCGCGCCAGAGAGGCTTCCTGAGACTGCGGATGTTCGTGCAACACATATTGAAGCTGCACAACTCCCTGTGCTCTCTCATTGATGTTGATATACGCGTAGCCCTTCTTGAGCAGCGCACCCGGAACCTTGTCGGATTTCGGGTATTTCGTGACGACGCTGTCAAACTGCGCAATGGCCTCCCGATATTTCTTCTGAGAGAAAAGACTTTCGCCGATCCAGTACGCCGCGTTGTCCGCGAGGTCCGAAGCGGGGTTGTCATTGACGAATTCTCGGAAGCCGTCGATGGCCAGATCGTAGTTGCCGCGCTGGTAATCGCGATACGCGGCCTGATAGGTCTGCAGCGGATCGACGGCAGGCGAGGCCGGTACTGTCATCGAGCCCGATGCTGCAGTTCCGTTGTTCGTCGGAGTCGTCGACGTCGCAGGAACCACTGGCGCCGCACTCGCTTGTCCCGCGGCATTCACCTGCGCGCGCAGCTCGGCGATCTCGCGCTGCGCCTGAGCGAGCTGCTGCGCGAGTTGATCGATGCGATAGCTGCTCTGCTCGATCGAGCCCTGTGCGTTCTGAATGCGCGTGTCGATCTCGTCGACCTTCGTCACCAGCGTCGCATTCGACTTGAGCAGCATTTCGGTCTGCTCGGCGATGCGCGTGTTGACGGACTGCACGTCTTCTTTCGACGACGCGTTGCGCTTGACGTTCGCGAGCTCCGCCTGGAGCTCGGCCACCTGATCCTGCGCGCGCTCGAGATCGGACGTGGATGCACATGCGGCCGCGAACAGAGTCGCGGCCACGACGACGAGAGTGTTGAAGATTTTCATGTCTATCTCACGAGGACGAGATGCGAGCCGCGGTTCTGCGACCAGGCCGCGTCATCGTGTCCTTCTTCGAACGGACGCTCTTCGCCGTACGAGACGGTGCGAATGCGGCTCGCGTCGACGCCGAGCGTCACGAGGTAATCCTTCGCGCTGTTCGCGCGCCGATCGCCGAGGGCGAGGTTGTACTGCTCGGTGCCGCGCTCATCGCAATGGCCTTCGATCAGCAGCTTGTAGCCGGTACCCTGCGAGCTGCGCAGCCACGTTGCGGACGCGGTGAGCGCCTGCTGTGCGGCGTCGTCGAGCGTTGCTTCGTCGTAGTTGTAGAACGCGTCGCGGATGTAGCCCTTGCCGCGCGCCCAGTTGTTCAATTCCGTCTCATCGGTCGGGATGACCTCTTCGGCTGGCGTCTCCTGCACGAAGTCCTTCTGTTCCACGGCCGTTTCGGTCGGGGGAGGCGGCGGAGGAACCGTCGGCGTCGTATCCATCACCGCCGGCGGCTGGGTGTCCGTCTTCACATTTTTCTTCGTGGTGCGGCATGCCGGGACCAGCACCAGCAGCACCATGATCAGGCTCGCGAAGAAGGTTTTCGACATCTTGCTCATATAGCTTTCCACTCCCTTGTACGGATGATACTAGTGATCATTCAGCCTTTTTTGACCAATCCGGCTCTTTGTTCTCACCATCGAAAGTGAGCTGCAGAAGATCGGTTCCGTCGACGCGCATTCTGTAGACCTGCCAGCGTCCACTGCGATTCGACTGGAACGCAATCCACTGTCCGTCCGGAGACCATGTCGGCTGTTCGTTGGATCCTTCACCGGCGACAATGCGATTCTCACCAGTGACGAGATTGGCGATACGAATTTGAAAGCGTCCATTGACGCGCGAGGTGTAAGCGATGCGTTCGCCATCGGGCGCCCATGTCGCGTCATCGTTCCAATTCCCATCGAATGAAATGCGACGCTCGTTCGTGCCTTCCGCATCCATGACGTAAATCTGCGGCGTGCCTGTGCGCCCCGATGTGAATGAGATCTGGCGTCCGTTGGGACTCCACTCCGGCGTCGATTCAATCGACGACGTTGTTGTCAGGCGGCGCACGTTGGAGCCGTCGTCTTTGATCAGGTAAATGTCTGGATTGCCACGCACCGATCCGACGAATGCGATGTCGTTGCCGACAGGCGAGAACGTCGCCGAGGTATTGAGCGCGAGTCCGCTGTTGATGCGCACGCGACCGCCTCCGCGACGATTGATGATGTACATGTCGCTCGTGCCGCGCGCGAACGATGTGTAGACCATGCGCTCGTTGTCCGGCGACCAGCTCGGGAGAATCGAGAGCGCGCCGTGATTCGTGATCTTGCGCTGATTCGATCCATCCCAGTCCATCAGCCAGATTTCCCACGTGCCGCCGCGATTCGATGCGAAGGCGATCTGCGTGAGGAAGATGCCGGGGCGGCTGCTGATGAGGCGAATGAGCTCGTTGCCGAGCATGTGCGCGGTGCGCGAGAGCGCGGCTTCCGGCGAGCGATAGCGTTTCTTGAGTTGCGGCGTTCCGGCCTGATCGAAGAGACGTCCTTCGACCACGTACTCATCTCCTTCCATCCACACGTTGAGCTGCAGATGGAATTGCGCTTCGATGCGCTTCATGAGATCCGGAGTGACGGGGGATCCCGGCGGCAGCGGCGCAATCGCGAACACGCCGGAGTAGGCGAGGTCGCGCGTGAGCGGCGAAAAGAAGTTGTTGCGCACCGCTTCCGACGAAACCGGCGAAGGCGCCGGAGCCTGATACGGTGTCAGCACCGGAAACGGCACCGCGATGCGAACGACCGCCGCGGCATCAGCAGCGCCGATCGACGTCGTGATCGTGGTCGTTTCCTGCGCAACCGCGGTGAGCGCACCAAAAAGCACGAGCGCACAAAAGAGTTTCTTCATTTGAATGTGAGCCTGACTCCGAGCATGGTTCCTGAAAATCCAAACGGCAATGCGTTGAGTGGCGATGCGCTTTGCACCGCGCTCAATGCGGCACGATCGAACGTGCCGTTGCCGCTCGGGGTCTCGATTTTCGCGTCGATGATTTTTCCGTCGCGTTGAATGCGAAAGAAGATGACTGTGGCGGTGCCGTCCGGCACTTGCGGACGCGCCCACACCGCGCCGATCTTGCGATTCATCGATTGGATGTAGATCGCGTACGGGAAGTCGCCGCCTTCGAGGCCGACGACGCCTGTACCGCCGATCGGAACATCCGCGGTCGATGTCGCAACGCCGGGAATTGCAGGTGCGGTCTGTGCGGGCGCGGGTGTTGGCTTCGCGGGAGCCGCGTTCTCCGAACCTTTCTTCGTCGATTGACCGAACGGCGAAAGCGGAACGGTGTTTTTCTCCGATTTCGCGGCGGGCTTTTCGATCGTTGGCTTCGGTGGTTCGATGCGCGGCTTCGGTTCTTCGATCTTCGGCGTTGGCGGCGCTACCGGTTTTGCGGTTTGCGTGTTCGTCTTACGCGGTGCGCTTGCGGCGGGTGCTTGCGCCGGCCTCGGCGCGAATTGAATCGACACGAAGCTCGCGGGCTGCGGCGCCGTCGCGTGCAGTGCGGCGTAGACCGCGAGTGCGGCCAGTCCGCCGTGGAGGAGCACTGAAACCGCGACCGCCAATCCCGCTCCTCGGTCCAGCGTCTGTCGCTGGGCGAGAACGTCAGCGACGCGATCGTGCATTCTTTTCTCCCGGTCGCGTGATCATGCCGAGCTGTTCCACACCCGCCCTGTTCATCACATCCAGCACCGCCACCACGCGCCCGTAAGGCACGCCTTCATCCGCTTCGAGCAATGCGCGTTTGATCTTGCGCGCACGCAACATCGGCCCGAGGGTTTGTTCGAAATTTGTCGAACCAACGGTTGTGCCGTCGATGTAGACCGCGCCGTTCGCGGTGATCGTGATCTTCGCGGGATTGTTCGAGGCGAGCTCGAAACTCTTTCCTTCCGCTTCGGGCAATGCGACCTCGAGCCCCTGCGTCAGCATCGGCGCCGTGACCATGAAGATGATCAACAGCACGAGCATGACGTCCACCAGCGGCGTGACGTTGATCTCGGCCATGTCGCCGAGGTCGTCCGAGTCTCCGAAACGAAAAGCCATTGTGCGATTAGACGATCGAGTTGCCGCGTAAGTAACTCTGACGACTACGTGAAATTACGTTCCGTCAGATTGAGGAACTCCAGCGTGAAGTCTTCCATCTCGCCGCGCGCCTGTCGCAGTCGCGAGACGAAGTGGTTGTAGGCGAGCAGCGCGGGGATCGCGGCAAACAATCCGGCCGCGGTGTTGATGAGCGCTTCAGAAATACCAGGAGCAACCGCGGTGATCGATGTCGATCCCGTTGCGCCGATCGTGCCGAACGCGACCATGATTCCCCACACGGTTCCGAAGAGACCGATGAACGGCGTTGCTGCAGCGGTCGTTGCGAGGAACGGTACATAACGAGATAGACGCGCGCCTTCGATGCGCGTTGCACGAATGAGTGAGCGTTCGACACTGTCGAGCGATTTCACAGTCTGACGGCCGCCTTCGCTATGCGCGATCTGTGCCTCGATCTCGGCATACCCCGCGCGAAACAAGCCGACCAGCGCGGAGTGGGCGAGCGGGCCTAACGCGGATTGCACGTCGGCGAGTCGCTTCGCTTTGCGGAAGATCGGCACGAACATGCGCGTCGATCTTTGTGATCGACGGAAGCGCAGCCACACGGCGATCATGATCGCCCACGAGATCACGGAGAAGAGAATGAGAAGGCCGAGGACGGTTCTGCCCACCCACCCGGCCTGTTGAAACGCCGTCCACAGTTGCACGACGCGGAGCCTAGCGGACCGCGTGCACACGTGCAACCTAACATTGGTTAAGTCCCGGTAGACGTTGCTTTCAAGCCGATGATCGCGATGAGCAGCATGGCGAGGAACACAACGCGCGGCCACGTGACCGGTTCATGGAAAAGAAACACGCCGAGAATCGCCGCGCCAAGTGCGCCGATGCCGACCCACACGGCGTACGCGGTACCGATCGGCAGTGTCCGCGCGGCATGCGCGAGCAAGCCCATGCTGGCGATGATCGCGATGATCACAAGGATCGATGGAATCGGTTTGCGAAAGCCGTCGGTGTACTTCAAGCCGACCGCCCAGCACACTTCGAGGACACCGGCGATGACGAGTAGAATCCAGGCCATTGCGCGCATGGTATCTTGCGCGCCCTCATTCGCGGCCCCGTAGCTCAGCACGGATAGAGCAGCGGTTTCCTAAACCGTGGGTCGGAGGTTCGAATCCTCTCGGGGCCACCAAACGAATTACGTCGATCGCGTTGCGGTCGCGCGTTCTACGTTGATGTGGCGCGCGGTCGTCGTCAGATGCGACGGCGTTGTTCGCGGCGCCGGTGGACCTCCGAGTGGAATGAAGCCGCGCACTTCGAGCGCCGCGTGTTGTTGCGCAACAACGTTCGTCGAGCCACTGCCCCAATAGTCGGAGTGATCGGCAGT
>JBQCJC010000117.1:0-6176 GCA_051953135.1 Thermoanaerobaculia bacterium
GGACAAGCTCGGCGCGGTGCTGCTGCAATATCCGTGGAGCTTCAAGAACAGCGACGAGTCACGCGAGCGGCTCGTCGCGCTCTTCGATGCATTGCGCGACTATCCCAAGGCGCTCGAAGTGCGCCACGCAACCTTTCAGACGAAGGAGTTTCTCGCGTTGCTCGAAGAGCACGACGTGTCGTGGGTGAACGTCGATCAGCCGCTCTTCCATGATTCAGTGAAACCAGCGGACACGACGACAGGCCCGATCGGCTACGCACGCTTTCACGGACGCAATTACGAGAAGTGGTTCGCGCACGATGAGTCGTGGGAGCGCTACAACTATCTCTATTCGGAGAAAGAGCTCGAGCCGTGGGTGGCGCGCATCGAGTCGATGGCGAAGGAAAAGGAAACGTACGTCGTGACGAACAATCACTTCCGCGGACAAGCGATTGTGAATGCGGGCGAGCTCAAAGGCTCACTCGGACAAGATCCGACGGTGCCGCCGCAATTGAAGAACGCGTATCCGAACCGATAGGTGGAGCGGCGGGCTCTCAGCCCGCCGATGAATTGACGATTCGGCAGGCTAAGAGCCCGCCGCTCCACTGATACGATCCGCGCCTCAATGCCTCGCCACAAACGCGTCATCGGCACCGCAGGCCACATCGATCACGGCAAAACGTCGCTCGTTCGCGCACTGACCGGTGTCGACACCGATCGTCTCCCCGAGGAAAAGAAGCGCGGCATCACGATCGACCTCGGCTTCGCCTCCTGGTTCACCGATGACTATCAAATCGGCTTCGTCGATGTGCCGGGACACGAGCGCTTCGTGAAGAACATGCTCGCCGGCATCGGCGGCATCGATTCCGTGCTGCTCATCGTCGCGGCGGATGAATCGATCAAGCCCCAAACCCGCGAGCATTTCGCGATCTGCCGACTCCTCGGGATTCCCACCGGTCTCATCGCGCTCACGAAACGCGATCTCGTCGAGCCCGACATCCTCGAGCTCGTGCGACTCGAAGTCGAAGAGCTCGTGGCCGGCAGTTTTCTCGAAGGAAAACCGATCGTTCCGGTGAGCAGCACGACCGGCGCAGGTCTCGATGAGTTGCGTGCCGCGATCCTCGCATCAGTTGCCGCAGTCGATGATCGCGATGCAACCACGCGCGTGTTTCGTCTTCCGATCGATCGCGTGTTCACGATGAAAGGCTTCGGCTCGGTGATCACCGGCACGACGTATTCGGGCCGCGTGAAAGTCGAAGACGAAGTCGAGGTGCTGCCGGGATCGATGCGCAGTCGTGCGCGCGCGATTCAGGTGCACGGCGAGCCGCGCGAAGAAGCATCCGCGGGCGAGCGCACGTCGATGAATCTTGCGGACATCGCGCTCGACGAGCTGCATCGCGGACAACAGGTGCTGCATCCGTCGACGCTGCGTCCGTCGCAGGTGATCACGGTGAAGCTCGAGTTACTCGAAGACGCGAAGGCGCTGAAAGAACAGACGCGCATTCGCTTTCATCATCTTTCTTCGGAGCTCCTCGGCACGCTGCGATTCGTCGATGAAACGAAAGGCGAACTGCGCGCGGGACAAACCGCGTTCGCGCAGGTGCGACTCGAATCGCCGGTCGTCGCGGTTGCGGGCGATCGCTTCGTGATTCGGCGTTACTCGCCCGCGTACACGATCGGCGGCGGCGTGATTCTCGATGCGCATCTCACGAAACTCAGCGCGCGCACGCGGCCGGAGATTCTCGAGACGCTTGCGAACGGATCGCTGCACGAGCGCGTGGAGTTGATTGCGAAGTTGCAGGGATTACGCGGCGTGACGATCGATGAGCTGCAGGCGCGCACCGGCATCACGACGAAGACGCTGACGAAAGAACTGAAGCAGGTTCCGAACACGATTCTCACCGGTTCGACGTTTCTGCATCACGACGTGCTGTCCGAGTTTCGCAAGCGCGCGATGGAGTTCCTCGATCGCTATTTCAAGGACAACAAAATGGCGGTGTCGGTGCCGAAGAGCGAGTTCGTGCAGAAGCTCCTTCCGCACAACGCTCCCATCAACTTCCTGCTCCATCACCTGGGCGCCGAAAAAATCGCGACGGTACAGGGCGATGCACTCGACATCCCGGGCCGATCGAAAACGTTAGGCGGCGCGGAGGGCGAGCTCGCACGCGCGATCGAACAGAAGTTCCTCGAAGCGGAGCTGCAAACGCCCGCGGTGTCGCAGATCATCAAGGCGATTCCGCAAAAGCCGAAAGTCATCGAAGGAGTGATCGGCTATCTCGTGAAGCAAGGCACGCTCGTGCGTCTTGCGGAAGGCGTTTACCTGCATCGCGACGCGCTCGCACGCGCACGCGAGACGCTGGCGACGAAGAAAGGGCAGACGATCGACGTCGCCACGTTCAAGGATTTGTTCGGCATCTCGCGCAAAGTCGCGATTCCGTTGCTCGAGCTGCTCGACAAGGAAGGCGCAACGAAGCGCGTCGGCGATTCGCGAGTGGTTCTCTAAGTGGAGCGGGCGGCTCTCGGCGCGCCGGTGTCCACGATTCGGCGGGCTAAGAGCCCGCCGCTCCACGTTTCGTCGGCGTGAGATCGCGATAGTCCTTCGGCACCGTGACGAGCGCCTCGGGCACATCCTTCTGCGCGATCCCGATCACCGTGCGCTCCACGATCATCGGCGTCGTGCCGATCGGAACTTCACTGCGATCAACGAGCGGAAACTCGTCGGCGGCGACGAGCGCGGCATCGACGTCGCGCATGATCGGCGCGAGCGGTGACGAAATGGTCTCGCTGGCCTGCATCATCGCGAAGAGCCCGTGCGGAATCGACGGATGCTCGGCCATCCACAACTCGCGTTTGTATGCGCCCGCGGTGATGAGCCATTGCCGCGCGCTCGCACCCTGAATCGGTTTCGATGAACCTTTCTTCAAGACCGGACGTGGATGAAACGACGCCACGGCCGCGGCCAGGTTCGTCGCGCGTTGTTTGCTCAGCGTGGCGAATGATTCCGTGCGTGTGGTTTTGTCAATGTCATCGACGAACGTGATCGTGCGTTGCTTCACGTCGTACAAACGCCACGCATCGCGCTCGGTGGTATCGCGAGCCTTGTCGCCCACGACGACGATCGCCTGATTCACGATTTTGTTCTGCGGAAGGATGGTCGTGCGCACCGTGATGACCGTGGCGCGCACCGACGGTCCCGCCGCGGCCGCGGACTTACTGGATTGCTGTTGCGCCGGTTTGCATGCGATGCAAACGGCGAGGACGAGAATGCAGAGTCGTTGCACAGTCAGCACTGCCGAGCGCTCAGAAATGCAACGCCGGCTCATTCCTTCGCGTCGTACCAGCTCTTTCCCCAATGCACGTCAACCGCGAGCGGCACGGCCAGAGGGAAGATGTTCTCCATCGTCTCTTTCACGATCCCCGCCACTTCCGTCGCGCTCGAATCCGGCGACTCGAGCACGATTTCATCGTGCACCGTGAGCAACATGCGCGCGCCGCTCGCATGCGTGGTGAGCTTTTTCTCCAGCGCGATCATGGCCATCTTCAGAATGTCCGCGGCCGTGCCCTGAATCGGCGCGTTCGTGGCCATGCGCTCGGCGTTGCCGCGCACCGTGAACGAACGATTGTGAATCTCGGGGATGTATCGCACGCGTCCGAACAACGTCGTCACCTTGCCGGTCGCGCGCGCTTCGTCGAGCGTGCGATCGAGATACTCCTGAATCTTCGGATAGCGCGCGAAGTACGCCTCGATCCAGTCCTTCGCCTGCGAGCCCGAGATCCCGAGCTCGTTGCTCAGACGAAACGACGACATGCCGTACAGCACGCCGAAATTGATGACCTTCGCCGCGCGACGCTGCTCCGCCGTCAGGTCTTCGGGCGGAATGTTGAACATCTTCGACGCCGTCGCGCGATGAATGTCATCGCCGCGACGGAAGGTCTCGATCAATGACTCGTCGCCGCTGATATGCGCGAGGATGCGCAGCTCGACCTGCGAGTAATCGGCGGACAACAACACGCCGCCTTCATCCGCGATGAACGCCTTGCGAATCTCGCGGCCGGTCTGCGTGCGAATCGGAATGTTCTGCAGATTCGGATCGGATGACGACAACCTTCCCGTCGCCGCGACGGCCTGATTGAACGTCGTGTGCACGCGGCCATCGCTGCCGACGAGCTGCGGCAGCGCATCGATGTACGTTCCCTTCAACTTGTGCAGCTCGCGATGCTGAAGGATGTACTGCGGCACCGCGAATCCATGACCCGCGAGCTCTTCGAGCACTTCGACACTCGTCGAGTAGCTCTTCGTCGTCTTCGTTTTCTTGATGACCGGATAGTTGAGCTTCTCGAACAACACTTGTCCGAGCTGCAGAGGCGAGTTGATGTTGAACTCCATCCCCGCTTCTTTGTAGATGTTCTTCTCGAGCTCCGCGAGCTGCTCGCCCATCGTGCGCGACATCGACTTCAGCAGCGCGGCGTCGATGCGAATGCCGCGCTCTTCGAGACTCGCGAGCACGGGAAACAGCGGCATCTCGATGCGCTCGTAGATATCGACGAGTGCCGGATCTTTGCGCAGCTCGGGTTCGAGAATGCCGCGCAGCGACATCGCCAGCTCAGACTTCTCGCCGAGGTAATCGAGATAGGGCGAGAGCGGAGAAGAGCCGAGCTCGTGATCGATGGCGAACAGCGGCGCCGTCTTCTGCACATCCTTGCGCACGAGCACGTCCTGCTTGAGGCGATCGCGCACGATGTTCGCGAACGCGTGACTCGGCAGCCCGGGATTCAGGACGTACGACATCAACATCACGTCCGACCACTTCTCGGGCACCGGCCACTGGAGCGCATCGAGACGACGCACCTGCGCTTTTGCGTCGTACGCAACGAACACGCGATCCTGCTGCAGCAACTCGCGCAGCGCGTCGAGCATCTCGCTCGTCGCACCGTACGTTTTGCCGATCGGCACGATCAGCGATTCGCCGGCGCGCTTCGACAACGCCGCGGCGATCGGTGCATCGAATGCTTCGATCGTCGTTGGCTCGAGCCAGATCGCGAGCGGGTCATTGCCCGCGACGAACTCGCGCACGTCTTCCGCACTCGCGGCGATGCGGAACTCCTTCTGCACCGCTGGTGTTTCCGGGAGGAACTCCTGCATCAGCGATGCGAACTCGAGTCGTGAAAAGACATCGTGCAGCTTCGCGCGATCCGGTTCCTGCCGCTTCAGTGTTTCGAAATCGATGTCGAGATCCAGATCGCATTTGATGCGTGCGAGATCGCGCGAGAGATAGGCCTTGTCTTTGTTCTCTTCGAGCGTTTTGCGCTGCGCTGCTTTCTTGATCTGGTCGAGGTTTTCGTAGACGCCATCAAGCGAGCCGAATTGCTGAATCAGCGCCTTCGCGCCTTTCTCGCCGATGCCCGGAACGCCGGGAATGTTGTCGATCGCATCGCCCCAGATGGCCATGACGTCGACGACTTTGTCAGGGCCGAGGCCGAAGACCTCTTCGACACTCTTCTCGTCGTACATCGTTTCGCGACCGGTGTGATAGAGCCGGATCCCGCCGCCGACGATCTGAAAGAAATCCTTGTCCGACGTTGCGATGACGACGTCGTAGCCACGATCGCGCGCCGTGCACGCGAGCGAACCGATGAAGTCATCCGCTTCCCATTCCGTCGAGCGAATCACCGGAATGTGAAAGCCCTCGAGCACTTCGTAAACGAACGGCACCTGGACGACGAGATCGTCCGGCATCGGCTTGCGATCTTTCTTGTAGTCCGCGAACGTCGACGTGCGCGCCGTCTCGCGTCCTTCATCGAATGCGACGGCGATGCAATCCGGCTCGTGATCCTTGAGCAGCTTGCGCAGCGTGGTCACGAATCCGTAGACCGCGTTCGACGAGAACCCGGCCGACGTCGTGAGATTGCGGATCGCGTAGTACGAGCGATAGATGTTGTTGGAGCCGTCGATGATGAAGAGAGTTGGGCGCTTCGTGGGCATTGCGAACGGAGTCTATCGTCATCCCGAGCGTGAGCGAGGTACCGCGCCCTGTCATCCCGAGCGTGAGCGAGGGATCTGGGAGGGTGGCGGCACAAGGCTCATGTTTCGCGCCCCCCCACCCCCCAGGTCCCTGACGGGACGCCCCATGTCAAACCGCGCGGGCGCGAGGGATCGGGGAGGGTGGGCGGCACAAGGGGCATGTTTCGCGCCCCCC
>JBQCJC010000118.1:0-3241 GCA_051953135.1 Thermoanaerobaculia bacterium
GGGGTTGATTTTGGGTGGTCGGGCGGGGGCGGGGGGGGCCTCCCGCGGGGGTTGTGGGGGGGGGGGGGGGGCCCCCCCCCCCCCCCCGCTCCACTTACTTCACGAGTTCCACTTCCACGTTGCTCGCGGCCTCCGGCGTGAACCACACTCGCTGGGTCGCCGCGCGATAGGCATCCGGTTTCGCCCTGGCGATGTTCTCCACGAACGTCTGCGGATTGCGGTCGTACAGCGGGAACCAGCTCGACTGCACCTGCACCATCACGCGATGTCCCGGCAAAAACGTGTGATTCGCCTCAGGCATCCGCACGCGATACGGCACCACCGCATTCGGCTCGATCGCATGCGGCGTTTCGAGACTCTCGCGATAGCGGCCGCGCATGATGTCCGCCGAGACCATCAACTGATATCCGCCTAACACCGGATTCGCGCGCACTTCCGGCGGAAAGACATCGATGAGCTTCACCACCCAGTCGCTGTCCGTACCCGTCGTCGACGCGAACAAATTCGCGCTGACCTTGCCGCTGATCGACAACGGCTCCGTCAACGGCTCGCTCACGAACGTGAGCACATCCGGTCGATCCGCAAACGGACGCTGATCGTCGACCAGCCACTGACGCCACGTCGACTCTGGGTTGTACATCGCCAGCACCGGACGCACGCGATACGGCACCGGCTTCGCCGGATCCGAAACGTACTCCGCGAATTTTGCATCCGACGCAACAGGCGCGTTGAGCGACAAACCGCCGTCCGGCTGCAGATACAACTTCGTCGCGCTCGCGCGTCCATTCGCGGGCCAGCTCGTGTACGTGCGCCATTCATTCACGCCGGTATCGAACGCGAGCACCGGCGGAATCGGCTGCGCGGGCGTCTCGCCTTTCAGATGCTGATTCCAGAACGACATCAGCACGTGCTCGCGGAACCAGAGACTGGTGTCCGAGTTCCATTTGATCGCGCCAAGACTCGAGCCTTCGTTCTGCGACTGGCCGTGATTCCACGGACCTAACGCGAGGAACACCATGTCATTCGCGGTGTCCTTCGCCTCCAGCGCGCGATACGCCGCGACGCCGCCGAAGTTGTCTTCCTGATCGAAGAGACCGTGCACGAACATCACCGGCAGCTTCAGCGGCCGCGCCGCGAGAATGTCCTGCACTGCCTGACCGCGCCAGAACGCGTTGTACGAAGGGTTGTCGACGATCTTGCGCCACGTTGCGAGCTTGTCCGCGTTGTAGCGCTTCGCCATCGCATCGGCGGAACCGGCCGTGAGAAACGCCTCGTACATGTCGCGATATCCGAACGGCGGCGCGAACTTGCTCTCCTTGTGCGCGCCCATGTTGTAGATCCATTCGAGCATCGTCTGGCGCAGCGCACCGTTGTGATAGAAGTCGTCGCCGATCCAGCCGTCGACCATCGGATACATCGGCACGGCCGCTTTCAATGCGGGATGCGGATCGACGATCCCCATCAACGTGAGCCAGCCCGGATACGAAACGCCGGTGATGCCGACGCGGCCGTTGTTGCCCGTCACGTTCCTGTTCAGCCACTCGATGGTGTCCCATGTATCGGTGGTCTGATCGACCTTCCACTTGTTCAACTCGCCGCGAATCGGCAGCGTCATCACGTAATCGCCTTCACTGCCGTAGCGACCACGCACGTCTCCGTACACGCGAATGTAGCCCGCGCGCAGCAGCGGTTCGTCGGCGATCGGAAGGGTCATCGCCGCGTGCGGGCTACTCATCTGCGAGGTCGGCTTGTCCGCACCGTACGGCGTGCGCGTTAGGATGATCGGAGCATTCGTCGCGTTCTTCGGAATGATCACGACCGCGTGCAATTTCACGCCGTCGCGCATCGGGATCATCACTTCGCGGCGTTCGTGATCGAACGCATCGGTGACGGGTGAGAAGTCTTTCGCGATCTCGGTCTGCGCGAACACGCTCGCGACCAGACACAACGACAACACAACGCCGGCGGCAACTCTCATTCGCATGCGCGGATGATACGTCGCACGCAATCAGGAACAGCCGTTGCTCTGAAGCGCATCGGGACAAACCGCGATGGGCAAATACATCACCGTTCTCAAAGAGACGTTCAAGGAGTTCGGCCAGGACAAGGCTCCCCGCCTCGGCGCCGCACTCGCGTACTACACGATCTTCTCCATCGGCCCGCTGCTGCTCATCGCCGTGGCGATGGCCGGCATCTTTCTCGGACAGGAAGCGGCGCGCGGGCAGATCTCCGATGAGCTCGCAAAAATCTTCGGCTCGCAAATGTCGAAGTCGCTCGAACAGATGATTGAGGCCGCGGCGAAACCAAAGAGCGGCACGATCGCGACGATCATCGGCTTCGTCACGTTGTTCTTCGGCGCATCCGGCGTATTCGGTCAGCTCAAAGACGCGCTGAACACGATCTGGAACGTCGAAGCGAAGCCTGCGTCCGGCGTCATGGGATTCGTCAAACAACGATTTCTCTCGATGGCGATGGTTCTCGGCATCGGCTTTCTGCTGCTGATCTCGCTCGTCTTCGACGCGATCATCTCGGCGATGGGACCGTGGCTCGGACGTTTCATCGGCGGTGAGCCGTTGATGCAGGCGATTCAACTGCTGCTGTCGTTCGCGATCTCGATCGTGCTCTTCGCCGCGATTTTCAAAGTGCTGCCCGACTTGAGAATCTCGTGGCACGACGTCTGGATCGGCTCGATCCTCACCGCCATCCTGTTCGTCCTCGGCAAATTCGGACTCGGCATTTACCTCGGCAAAGCCGCAATCGGCTCAGCATACGGCGCGGCGGGATCGCTCGTGATTCTGCTCGTGTGGGTGTACTGGTCCGCGCAGATTCTCTTTCTCGGCGCTGAGTTCACGCAGGTTTACGCGCGACGTTTCGGAAGCTTGAAAGGCGACACGTCGAAACAGGAAGCGCGCGCGCAGGCGAAGAAACCGGAGGATCGTCCGAAAGTCGCCGAGCCCGTTCCCGCACGCGCGCCGATTCCTGCACCGATGTATGCAAAACCGAAATCGAGCGGCGGACTGGTGAAGGTCGCGGCAGGTGGTGTGATCGGATTGTTCGTCGGCGCGCTGCTCGGAGGTGTGAGCGCGCTGGGGTTCGTGTTGAAGGCGATTCGAAAGACGCTCGTGCCGTTGAAATGAGGCGTTCGCTACAATCCCACTCCACGTGAAATCGGTGAAGTGGATTCTGGCGATTGCGCTCGTCCTCGCGATCGTCATTCTCATTCGCACGCTTCCGGTCGCCG